>JAPYWP010000051.1 GCA_028276315.1 Minisyncoccota bacterium
AGCGCAAACAAGAGTTTGTAGTGAAGATATTTTAGAAAAATGTATTAGTCTTGGAAAAGCTATTGCAAAAAGAAATTGTGTTTTAATTACTGGCGCAACAACTGGTGTGCCTTATTGGGTGGCTAAGGGGGCAAAAGAAGTTGGTGGTTTTGTAATAGGTCTTTCTCCTGCGCTAACTTATAAAGAGCATATTGAAGTTTATCAACTCCCAGTTGATTATCATGATATTATAATTTGGACTGGTTTAGGTTATTCTGGAAGAAATATGATACTTTCTCGATCAGCAGAAGCTATAATTTTTGTTTGCGGAAGAATCGGAACGTTAAATGAATTTACTACTGCATTTGAAGATAATAAGATTATGGGAATTTTAAAAGGAAGCGGTGGTACTGAGAGTCTTTTGCCTGATATTTTAAAGAAAGCTCAAAGAGAAGAAAGAGTTATTATTTGGGAAAGTGATCCAGAAGTTTTAGTTGATAAATTAATTGAAAAAATAAGAGAAAAAATATGATAAATTTTTTAATAAAAGTTATATTATCTATTGTTTTTGGTGGATTAGTGGGGCTTCAAAGAAGTTTATCTCATAAACAAGCTGGCTTGAGAACTTTTTCTTTAGTTGCCTTGGGTGCTTGTCTTTTTACTGTTTTTATTCAAATGTTTATATTTGATAAAGATAGTATTGCAAGAATTTTAGCAAATATAGTTTTAGGTATTGGTTTTTTAGGTAGTGGTGTAATTTTTTCTTTTAGAGGAAAAGTAACTGGTTTAACTACAGCAGCAGCAATGTGGGTTACTGCAGCTATAGGTCTTGGTGTTGGATTAGGTTTTTATATTGAATCTTTTATTGTAACTTTACTTACTATTTTTATTTTGCATTTTCTTTATCTTGTTGAGGCTAAATTAACTCAATCTAAAAATGACAAAATATAATTTGCAGGCAGTTTTGATTGTTTTTGCTACTGTTATTGGTCTTGGGATTTTTCCTCTTCCTTATGTTTTTTATAATCAAAATATTTTAACCCCACTTTTAATTTTTTTATTAGTTTTATTTTTAATTTTAATTTCAACTATAATTTATGGGGAAATAATTGGTAGGGTAGATGGGATTCATAATTTTTATTCTTATTTTAGTCTTTTTTTTAGGAAAAAATCAAAACCAATAGTTTTTTTAATTGAATTTTTAAGTTTAGAAAGCGTTCTTTTAGTTTATTCATATTATTTGAAAGATGTTTATGGTTTTTTTGCTGGTCTTTTATTTTTAATTTTGGGTCATTTGGTTAATTTTTTGGGAATTAAATTTTTTAAAAAAATAGAACAAATTTTAGCAGCCGTACTTTTTTTATTTATATTTTTGATTACTTTTTATGGATTTTTAAATCTTAATAAAGAAAATTTTGTATTTAAATTTGAAAATAATTTTTCTTCTTACGGTCTTGCGCTTTTTTCTCTTACTGGTTTTTCTGTTTTTCCTATTTTAAAAAGTATCTTTAAAGATGAATGGAAGAATAATTATCTAAAGACAGTTTTGATTGCTTATATTATTGTTTCTGTTTTTTATCTTGCTTTTACATTTTCAATGATTGGTTTTTTTGGCAAAGATATTTTACCGGATTTTATTTCTTCAGCAAAAATTTTTCCAAAATTTATTTTTTATACAGTCAATCTTCTTGTTATTTTGAATATATTTACTACATTTATTACTATAGCTATTTATCTTAAAGAAGGGCTTATTTTTGATTGGTTTTTAAAGCCAACACTTTCTTCTTTTTTTGTTTTTGTTCCAAATTTAATTTTTTATTTTTTGAATTTAGGCTCATTTTTGAAAGTTCTTGAGATTTCTAGTTCAATATTTTTAGGAATAATGGGAATTTTAATTTGTTTCATTTATCTTAAAATTAAAGAAAAAATTTTTTACAAGATACCAAAATTTTTTATCTTTTTAACTATTTTAGGTTATATTTTAGGGATTTTAAGTGTGTTTTTATAGCCGCGGATGAACGCGGATATAAACGCGGATTAACGCGGATTATAAGTTCGTATGGTTTGTTTTAAGTTCGCATTAGTTTGTGTTAAATTAAAAAAATTAACGAATTACGAATTAACGAATTATAAAAAATATAAAAAGAAAAGATAAAAATACAAACTCGTTAACCCGCTAAACTCGTTAACTAAATAATTTTTTTTGTATTAAATTTCTTTATATTTATCTTTTATAAATTTTTTATACCAATTTTCAAATATAAATTTTTTATACCAATTTTCGAATTGGATTTCGGAGGCGAAATGAATTTCAAAAGGATGGTAAACATCAAAATTTTCTAAAATTTTAGCTAAAATAGCTCCTTTTTCTCTTTGATCAATTTCATTTTTGCTTACAATTAAAATATCTATATCACTATTTGGACCAAAATTTTTAGTTAGGTAAGAACCAAATAAATAAATTTTTGTATCTTCCCCTAAAATATTTTTTACTCTTTCTTTAACTAAATTTAAGTAATAATCAATATTTTCTAAAAATTGATCCCTTCTTCTTTTTCTTTCTAAAAGAAAATCAAAGTATTTACCCATTTTTAAAAACATTTAATAAATCTTCTACAAATTTAAACATTAAATCAATCTGTTCTTTAAAAAACTGAGCAGGTAAATAGAAGATCGTAATATTCTTTTTTATATAGATCTTTTGCTATTTCTAAAAATCTTTCTGCTCTAATTTTTAGAATTTCTTTCTCTTTCATTATTTAATATTTTAACAAATATTTAAAAATTTGACAAATGTTAATTCAAGTTTCCGTGTTTATATTTTTTAAGTCTGCGTTAAATTAGAAGTGAGTAGTGTGTAGTGAGAGGTGAGAATAATTAAATTATTTTGTTTGCCATCTCTATATAAAGTCAACCTAGTTTGTGTAATTTGAATTATAATTAAAAATGAATGGGAGCAAAAGTTTAATTTTTAAAATAAGAGGGCAATCTAAAATAAAAGGTGAAGTAGAAGTAAGCGGCTCGAAAAATGCATCTTTAGCAATTTTAGCAGCTTCTATATTAGTAAAAGGTAAAGTTTTTTTAGAAAATGTTCCGAATCTTTTAGATGTTATTGAAATGTTTAAAATTATAGAATCTTTAGGTGGTAAAGTTTTTTATGAGAAAAATAATGTTTTAATCGAAACTAAAAATTTGAATTCTTTCAAACCAAATCCAGAGCCAATTAGGAAAATTAGGGGGTCTGTTAATTTTTTAGGATCAATTTTAGCAAGATTCGGGAAAGTTGAAATTCCATATCCAGGAGGAGATGTAATTGGTTCAAGACCTATAAAAACTCATATTGATGCTTTAAAAGAATTAGGAGTTGTTTTTGAGGAAAGTGAAATAATTAAGGGAACTGTTAGAAACAAAAAAGGAGGAAGTTTAATTTTAAAAGAAAGCAGTGTTACTGCTACTCAAATTCTTTTAATGTATGCAAATTGTTTAAATTCTCCGCTTGAAATTAGATTAGCAGCAACAGAACCATCTGTTACCTCTCTTTGTAGATTTTTGCAAAAAGCAGGGGTTAAAATTTTAGGAGTTGGCACTCCATTTTTAAAAGTATACCCATCAAAAATTAAAAATTTTGTAAAGTTTAAAATTCCTCCAGACAATATTGAAACAGGAACATGGATAGCTTTAGGTGCAGCATCAAAAAGTGAAATTAAGATTAAAAAAATTAATTTAGAAGATT
>JAPYWP010000052.1 GCA_028276315.1 Minisyncoccota bacterium
TATGCAAAATTAGGTCCAAAAGAGCCAAATAAAGTAGCAGAAAAATTAAAATCTATTTTAAATTGTGATGTTGTAATAATTGATGCAAACGATTTAGGAGTTAATGTTTTAGGAAAATCTTCAAAATTAATTCCAGATAGTTTTTGCAAAAAAGTTTTTAAAGATAACCCACTCGGACAAACAAAAGAACAAACTCCATTAGCTATAGTTAGAAAAATAAGCTAAGTTATCCTTTTTATTCTTTTATAAATTTTACTAACTGGCTTTAAAATTTTTTCTATCTCTTCTAAGAAACTTTTAATCTTTTTTTCGTTATTTTGAGAAAAATTGCATAAAAATATATCTACATTAACTAAATTTTTCTCTGGCCAAGTATGAAAAGCAAGATGAGATTCTTTTAAAATTGCTAAATAAGTAAATCCTCTACCATTAAAAACATAAGAGATTGATTTTATTTTATTTATTTTAGATATTCTTAAAATTTTTTCTATAATTTTTTTAAAATAATTTAAATCACTCAAAAATTTTTTATTCTTACACTCTAAAAAATCTGCAGAAATTTGTAAACTTTTTTTGTGCAAATTCAAATTGGCGCCCATATTTTAAAATTTTAAAAAATTTTTTAAAAAATTTCAACAAATTTTGTGGATTTTGTGTTATAATTCTAAAACATGATAGTTTTTAAAAATGTTAGTAAATTTTATGATGGAAGTTTAGCTGTTGAAAATTTAAACTTTAAAATAGAACCTGGTGAGTTTGTTTCTCTTGTTGGAAGATCAGGATCTGGTAAAAGCACTATTTTAAAATTAATAATTAAAGAAATTGATCCAACAGAAGGAGAAATTTTTTATAAAGGGAAAAACTACAAAGATTTTAAAGAAAAAGATATTGTAAGATTAAGAAGAGAGATAGCTATAATATTTCAAGATTTAAGACTTTTACAAAATATGACTGCATATGAAAATGTTGCTTTTGTAATGGAGGCAAAAGGTGAACGAGATTCTGTTATTAAAAAGGAAATACCTAAAATTTTCGAGCTTGTAGGTTTAGAAAATAAAATAAACTTTTTTCCTGATCAATTATCAGGAGGAGAACAACAAAGGGTAGCCATAGCAAGAGCCCTAGCACAAAGGCCAGAGGTTATTTTAGCAGATGAGCTTACAAGCAATTTAGATCCAATAACAGCTCAAGATATTCTTTTAATTTTAAAGAAAATAAATGAATTGGGGACAACAATAATTTTAGCAACACACAATTATGAACAAATCAAAAAATTTAATTTAAGGACTTTACTTTTAGAAAATGGTAGAATCTTAAAAGATTCTTTTGGGAAACCATTAATAATTTCTTAATTTTTTAATATCTAAAATAACTTCATCTTTAATCAAATAGAGAAAAGAAAAATAAAATATTGTTCCAAAAAATATTTTAAATATAACTGACCATAAAATTTCAAAATTGAAAATTCCTAAAAAATAGATAAAAACTGCCATTAAAAAAGAAGATAAAAGATAGTTTAAAAATTTAGGCATTGAATTGAATTTTATAAAATTTTTAAGAGTAAGATTAGAAAAAATATAAAGAACAAAAAAGCTTAAAAGATGAACAAAAGAAGCTCCATATATTGAAAATTTTGGTATTAAAATTAAACTTAAAATTATAACAATAAATATACTAAGAAAGTCAAAAATTAACATTTCTTTTCTCTTCCCTATCGCTGTTAGTGCTGTTATAAAAAGAGAAATATAACTATTAAATAAAAATCCTAACATTAAAATTAAAAATGGATAAAATGATTGTTGGTAATCATTTCCAAAAAGTAAAATAATTAAATCTTTACCAACTAAAAATGATCCAAAAAGGAGTGGCCAAAATACCAAATGAAAAATTCTTAGAATTTTTTCCAAAAAAATACCAATCTTTTCTTTTTTTCTAATCATTGTTGGTAAAATAGCTGCAGTAAAAGAAATAGGTATAACAGTTAAAGCCTCATAAAATCTCAAAGCAGCACTATAAATACCAACTAACTTGGGATCAAAAATTTTTGACAAAATCAAAATAGTAAGATTAATATTAATAAAAAACAAAACATTACCTAAACCGAAAATCCAAGCGTCTTTAAAAAGATAAGAAATTATTTTTAAACTTATTTTAACTTCATCTTTTAAATTTAACTTATTAAAATGTTTAAAAACAAAAAATAAAATAACTATAGCCCCCAATAAAAAAATCCAAAAATAAATATAGCCTAGACTAATTGGGGTTGGGTTTTTTCTAAGATAAAAAAATACACCTAAAAAAGAAAATAAATTTATCAAAATCTTCAAAATACTTGGAATTTCCATCTTTTCTAATCCAATTAAAAATGAAGAAGCAATTTCTCTTAAAAGATCCAAAATTAAACCAAAAAAGATAACAAAAAAAAGTGATTTTAAACTAGGTTTTAAAAATAAATCAAACAAAAAATAAGCAATTAAAAAAGATAAAATACTTATTAATAAAAAAAGGATAAATGAATTTAAAAAAATAAGAGTTCTTTTTTCTCTATATTCGCTTACATTTTTTGTTATTGTTGTAGTTAGGCCAAAATCAGAAAAAAATCTAAAAATATTACAAAAACTAAAAACAGAAGAAAAAATTCCATAACTACTTGGACCAAGTATTCTTGCTGCAACAATTAAAGAAAGCCCTCTTAAAATATAACTTAAAAATTTATTTAAAAGAGACCAAAATGTATTTTTAAAAACTATTTGTCTTTCTTCAATATTTTGGAAAAAAATTTTTAAAATTTGCATTTTATATTATAAACTACACTTTCAATTTTATGTTATAATTTAATTTATGTTAGATTTAATTATTATAGTCATAGCTATTATTTTAACTATTTTAATTTTACTTCAGCCAAGAGGAGAAATGTCGGGAATTTTTGGCGGCTGGAGTGGTAGTTTTTATTATAAAAGAAGAGGCATAGAAAAATATGTATTTTATCTTACAATTTTCTTTTCTGCAATTTTTTTAATTTTTTCTCTTTTAAGGGCTATTGTTTAAATTAATGTTTTTTATTACAATTCTAAATAAAAAAAATAAACTAATAATCTTCATTTTGTCTTTATTTTTAATTTTAATTTTATCTTTCATTTTTTATTTTATCTATCTTAATCAAAATGAAATTTCAGAAGGATTTTTAGAACAACCAAAAACTTTTAACCCAATATTAGCAAGAAATGATCCTGAAAAAGCAATTTCAGAAATTTTATTTAGATCTTTAATAAAATTAGATGGCAAAGGAAATTTGGTTTATGATCTTGCAAAAAATATTTATTTTAACTCTACAACTAAAGAATATTTAATAAATATTGAAAATAGCTTTTGGTCAGATGGAAACCCAATAACCTCAGATGATATTATATTTACTTTTAAAATAATAAAATTAGATCCTGAAAATCCTCTTTATTCAATTTTTAAAGATATCGATATAGAAAAATTAGATTCTAATACTATAAAAATTAAAATAAAAGAAGATGGAGACTGGAAAGAAAAAAATTTTATATATCAATATTTTACATTTAAAATAATTCCTCAACATATTTGGAGCAAAATAAACTATCAAAATTGGCTATTGAGTAAAGAAAATTTTGAACCAATTACAAGCGGTTTTTACAAAATTAAAAAAGTTTCAA
>JAPYWP010000053.1 GCA_028276315.1 Minisyncoccota bacterium
GAAAATATTGCTGAAGGACTTGATTATGAAAATCAACCAAATCAAATACTCTGGTCTTTAGCTCACGCAGAAGTTATTTTAAAGCTTATAAAGGAAAAAATGAAAAATCCTAATTTAGATTATCAAGATATTATGAGTAAAGAAGTTGAAAAATATATAGATAAAAAAAGTAAAGAAGGAGAAAATTAAAACAATAAAAGTAAGTATCAAATGATAAGCAGTAAGCAAGTAAATTATCCAACATTTACTGCTTATTGCTAAAATAATATGAGTAAAACAACAAAAACAATAATAGGACTAGTTATATTGATAATTATTGTTTTAGTTATTTATTTAGGAGCAGGTAAGAAAACAACCCAAGCTCCAGCACCAACAACTCCAACATCGCTTACCCCAACAACAAAAGAAACAATTAAGATTGGTGTTATATTACCGCTTAACGGAAGTGTTGCTTATTTAGGACAAAATGCTTTAGCTGGTATTACTTTAGCTTTAAATGAAATAAACAAAAGAGGAGGAATAAACGAAAAGAAAGTTGAAATTGTTATTGAAGATGATAAATGCTTAAGCGCTGATGGCGTAAATGCAGTTAATAAATTAATAAATGTTGATAAAGTTATTGGGATTTTAGGACCAATTTGTTCATCTGTTGGAGGAGCTGCTCTGCCTATTGCTCAAAATAGTGGTGTACCAGTAATTATAATTGCTGCTTCAGCTCCTCATCTTACAAAAATTGGAGATTATATCTTTAGAATTTATCCTTCAGATGCTTTTCAAGGAAAAGTAGCAGCTGATTTTATATTTAATAAATTAGGAAAAAAGAAGGTAGCTATTGTTTATGTAAAAAATGATTGGGGTGAGGGAATTAAAGAGGTATTTAAAACAAGATTTAAAGAATTAAAAGGAGAGATCGTTTATGAAGATGGAGTATTACAAAATCAAAAAGATTTTAGAACAGAGATTACTAAAGTTAAATCAAGTGGGGCAGAAGCTTTGTATCTTTTAGTTTATCCAAATGTTGGAATTATTTTTATTAAGCAAATAAAGGAAATGAATTTGAACATACCGGTGGTGGGGCCTACTGTTTTTGGAGAAGAAGTGTTTACTAAAAGTGAAATTTCTGAAGGAGTTTTTCATACAGCACCTAAAATAAACATACCTGAAGACTTCAAATCAAAAATTAAATCTTTACCAGGTTTTGAAAATCTCCAAATTAGTATAGCAGCGTCTCTGGGTTATGATGCTGCTAAAGTTCTATTTTTAGCTATTGAAAAAGCTGGATTAGATAAACAAAAAATAAAAGAAGCATTAAAAACAACTTCTTATCAGGGAATTTCTAATCCTTTAATTGAATTTGATGAAAATGGTGATCTAAAGAATCCTGCTTTTGAGGTTAAGATTATTAAAAATAAACAGTCAGTGCCGTACGAGAAATAAATAGAAACGAAAAAGATTTGAATTAAAAAGTCCGGCTTGCCGGGCTTTCTGAGTTTATTGACTAATATAGTAAACTAATAAAACTCGTCTATTGACAAATAACCAAAGGTCAGATATAATGTTTCCTATAGGAAACAAAAAATAATTTATTTCGTTTCCTAAAAAATACTATGGAAAAAATAAAACAATATCTAATTGATTTTCAGAAAAGAAAATTTGAGACTTTTGATCGGGAGCTAAAAATAAAGTTTAAGAAAGATCTTATTACTTACAATCAAGAGCAAGAGATGAAAGAAGATAAACACAAAATTCAACTAATCCCTGTTTGGAAATAGCTTTTGAAAGATTAAAATTAAAAAGCCCCGCACGGTCTTATAAGGGCGCGGGGGTTAACTAAAACAATTATATCACAAATAAAAAACAAATGTCAACTTTTGTTTGTAAAATGCTTAAATATAATATCTAAGTCTCCATCTAAAATATCTTCAAGTTGATACCAAGATTTGTTTATTCTATGATCAGTAACTCTATTTTGGGGAAAATTGTAGGTTCTTATTTTTTCTGCTCTCTCTTGAGTTCCTATTTGGCTTTTTCTTAATTCTCCAATCTCACCTATTTTTTTACTTTCTTCTAATTCCCAAAGTTTTGCTTTTAACATTTGCATAGCAATTTCTCTGTTTCTATGTTGAAATCTTTCAGTCTGACAAGAGACTACAATTCCTGTTGGCTTGTGACGAATTCTTACTGCAGTTTCAACTTTATTAACATTTTGCCCTCCCCTTCCCGATGCTCTAAAAAATTCTACTTCTATATCTTGAGGATTTATTTTAATTTCATCAAATTTAACTTGCGGCAAAATAGCCAAAGATGCAGTTGAGGTATGTATTCTCCCTGATTTTTCTGTTACTGGTACTCTTTGAACCCTATGAACCCCTGCTTCATTTTTAAAAATTTCAAAAACATTTTCTCCTCTTATTTGAATCGTTGCACTTTTAATTCCTCCAAGATCATCTTCATTTTGATCTAAAATTAAAAAATCAAATCCTTTTTTCTCACAATATTTTTGATACATTCTTAAAAGATCTCTTGCAAAAAGAGCAGCCTCTTTTCCTCCAACTCCAGCTCTTATTTCCATTAAAATTGTCTCTACCATAGTAAAAATTTAAATAGCTCAATGTAAAATTTTAGAATAAATTTATTGCTTTTTTCTATATCTTCTTTGGAATTTTTCAACTTGACCTATTACAGCTTTCTTTTCTTCAGTACCTATAAATATTGGATGACACTTAAAGCAAATTTCAACATTTATTTTTTCTTTTGTACCATAAATTTCATACTCATTACCACAAGCACAAAAAACCTTCATTTTTCCATATTTAGGATGTATATCTTTTTTCATAGGAAAATTATAACATAAATTAATTTTATAAATTTTTATGGCTAAAAATTTATACTTTTTCTAATTCTTTTAAAACAGATTGATTAGTTTCTAAAAGAAAATTTTTAGCATTTAAAATTTCTATATAAAATGGCTTCAAATTTTTATCCAAATGAACAATAAAATTTCCCATCTCAAAAGTATCGTAAATTTTCCCATTTTTAATTTTTATTCTTAAAATATCAGCTTCTGGTTCGTAAGAGATTTTTATTTTTTTATTATTCATTTTTTATTCTATTTTTCGCGTGTTTTGTATAAGCAATCATAATTTATGTTATAATTAAATTCTAACCCATATTTTAATTACATTAAAAATTATATGAACAAAATTACAATTGAAAAAGATTTATTTTCAAAAATAGATGAAAAGCTTTTGGATGAATTTATTAGTAATGGTGTTTTTTATGGAAGAAAAAAGACAGTAACTCATCCCAAAATGAAAGAATATTTACTTCCTTTAGTTTATAATATAGAAATTTTTAATTTAGAAAAAACAAAAGAAGCTTTAGATAAGGCAGTTGATTTTTTGAAATCTTTAATTTTGCAAAATGAAAAAATTCTTTTTGTTGGTATAAAGCCAGCAACATCAGAACCAATTAAACAAATGGCTGAAAAATTGAATCAACCATATCTTACATATAAATGGCCAGGAGGATTTTTAACAAACTTTATAACAATTAAATCAAGAATTGATTTTTTAAACTTTTTAGAGAAAAAAATTCAAAGTGGCGAGATTGAAAAATATCCAATTAAAGATCAAATTAGAATGAAAAGAGAATATGAAAAATTAATTAAAATGTA
>JAPYWP010000054.1 GCA_028276315.1 Minisyncoccota bacterium
CAGAAGATGGATCAATAACTTCTGTTCAAGCTATATATGTTCCAGCAGATGACATTACTGATCCAGCTCCAGTTAGTACTTTTTCTCATCTTGATTCAACAATAGTTCTTTCAAGACAATTAGCAGAACTTGGTATTTATCCTGCAGTTGATCCACTTGCTTCAACTTCTACAGCTCTCTCGCCTGATATTGTAGGAGAAAGACATTACAATATTGCAAGACAAGTTCAAAGCACATTGCAAAGGTATAGAGAACTTCAAGATATTATTGCTATTTTAGGTATGGAAGAATTATCATATGAAGATAAACTTACAGTTTATAGAGCAAGAAAAATTCAAAATTTTCTATCTCAACCATTTTTTGTTGCTGAAGTTTTTACAGGAAAGCCAGGTGTTTATGTTAATAAAGAAGAAGCACTTGATACTTTAGAAAAAATATTAAATGGTTATTACGATGATGTAGATGAAAATGCATTTTATATGAAAGGCGGTACAATAGAATGATTAAGATAAAACTTAAAATCTATAATTTAAAAGGAGAAAAAGAATATTTTGTAAATAAAATTACTTTGCCTACTTATCTTGGAAAAATAACTGTTCTTCCTAATCATCAACCTCTTTTAGTTTTACTAGACAAAGGTAAAATTATTTTTTGGGAAGATGATAAGAAAAATGAAGTTTTAATTGAAAGAGAAGCTTTTGCAAGAATAAGTCAAAAAATTGTTGAAATTTTTATGGTATAAATTTTTATATAATATAATTAAAAATGAAATTATCTGATGTTATTGAAAAGCAGGGGTTTATCTTTCATTTTAATGTTTCAACTTTTGAACAAATTAGAGCTTTTTGCGATATTTCAAAAGAATTAGGTATTTATATAATTTTAGGAGCATCAGAAGGAGAAAGAAAATACTTGGGTAGTGATTTTTTGAAAAAAGTTGTAGATTTTGAAAAAGAAAAAGGAGCTAAAATTTTTTTAAATGCAGATCATTGTAAAAGTTTAAAAAGCGCTGAGGAAGCTGTAAATTTAGGATATGATTCTATTACATTTGATCTTTCTAACTTAAGTTTTGAAGAAAATAAAAATTTGACAAAAGAGTTTGTAAATTGGGCTAAAAAAATGAAAGAGGATATTTTTATAGAAGGTGAACTTGGAAATATTAAAGGAAGATCTGAAGTTTTTGAAGAAAAAATTGAAATAAATGAAGAAGATTTAACAAATCCAGAGCTTGCAGAAATTTTTGTAAAAGAAACAAATGTTGATTCTTTAGCTGTTTCTGTTGGTAATTTGCATGGGATTTCAACAGTATCTTTAGCTAAAATAGACATTGAAAGAATAAAAGAAATCAAAAAAAGAACAAATAAATTTTTAACTCTTCACGGCGGATCTGGTATTGAATATTCTAAAATAAAAGAAGCTATAGAAAATGGAATTAATATTATTCATATAAATACTGAATTAAGACTTTGTTGGAGATCAAGTTTAGAAAATAGTTTAAATCAAAATCCTGGCACAGTAACACCTTATGTGATTTTAAACGATGTTATTTTAAATCTTAAAATTAAAACAAGAGAAATTCTTAGCTATTTTTATTAAATTTAAAATGAAAATTTTATTAAATTTAAAATGAAAAAACCAGAGAAAAAAGATTTAATAAAAATTTCAGACTATATTTGGGAAATTCCAAAAAGTTTTAGAAAAGATATGAATGTTCCAGCAAGAATTTTTGCAACAGAAGATATGCTTGATGATATTTTAGAAGATAAAAGTTTGTGGCAACTTGTAAATATTGCAAGTCTTCCAGGAATTTACAAATATGCTTTAGCTATGCCAGATGTGCACGAAGGATACGGTTTTTGCGTTGGTGGAGTTGCTGCTTTTGATTATGAAGAAGGAATAATTTCTCCTGGAGGAATTGGTTTTGATATTAATTGCGTCCATCCAGATACAAAAGTTAATTTAGGTTTTGGCACTTATCTTAAAATTAAAGATCTAATAAAACATAAAAATATTAAAGTAATTTCATATGATAAAAATAATTTTAAAAAAAATGAAACAGATATAGTTTTGTTTTTAAAGAAAAAAGCTAAAAATATTATAGAGATTAAAACTAAATTTGGTTATAAGCTTTTGTTAACAGAAGATCATCCTGTTTTTACTTTGAATTTTAAAAAGAAATTAGCAAAAAATCTTAAAAAAGGAGATAAAATTTTTATATTTCCATTTAAAGGAGTAGAATATGAGGAGCCCAAAAAAATTTTAATTATTGATGAAATTGGATATAAGAAATTTCTAAAAAAAATAAAATTCAAAAGACCGACTATTGAAAAATATACAGAATATTTAAAAAAATCTGGCTTTTTACCTCTTTATTTAAATTCAAAAGTTATGCCCTATATAGCTAAGATACTTGGATATAGTATAGGTAAAGGTACCGGTTATTTTAAATTTAATAAAAAAAATAATAAAAATGTTTTAGATTTTTATTTTTATTTTTATGATGATGTTGAAAATCTTAAAGAAGTTGGAGAAGATCTTAAAAAAATAAATATAGATTTTTCAATTAAAAATAAATTTGGAGTGTGGACTTTATCTATTAAAAATAGACCATTTGCTTTTCTTCTTTTTGCTTTAGGAGCTCCTTGTTCTAATAAAACTGAATTTGATTTTAAAGTGCCAAAATGGTTATTTAAGGCTCCAAAATTTTATCAAAGATTATTTTTAGCTTCATTATTTGGCTCTCAGGGTCGAATTTATATTAAAAAAAATAAAACATATGTAGAACCATTTTATTTTACCTTAAATGTTAAAATTGAAAAAATAAATAAAACTTTGAAATTTTTTAAAGATTTGAAAAATATTTTAGAAAAAAATTTTAAAATTAAAACTTCAAAAATTGATATAAGTAAGGCTGCAGGTTTAGAGGGTAAGACTGTTGGAATTAATATTCGAATTTCTTCTGATATAGATAACGTGCTTAGATTTTTAGAAAATATAAATTTTGAATACAATAGAAAAAAACAAAATTTTGGTCTTGCATTTTCAAGTTATCTAAATTACAAATTAAAAGTTATTGATTTTCGAACTAAAATTTTAAAAAAAATGAAAGAATATAGAAGAAAATATGGTTATACTAAAAAAATGTTAAAAGAAAAATTTTTAAATGAAAAATTGTATATAGATAATCATTTAATTTCTAGAGTTTTCTCAAATAAAAAACAAGAAGTCGGGATTCCAAGATACTTTATTAAATTTGAAAAATTTAATAAAATTTACTTTTTGAAAAAAGAAAGGTTAATTTTGGATGAAATAGAAGAAATTAAAATTAAAAAATATTATGGGTATGTTTTTGATATAACTTTAAAAGATAAATCTCATAACTTTTTTGCAAATAATATTTTAGTTTCAAATTGTGGTGTAAGACTTTTAGTTGCTGATGTTTATTATGAAGATATAAAAGATAAAATTCCAAAACTTACAAAAGAAATATTTAAAGAAGTGCCTTCTGGAGTTGGTAAGGGTGGTTTTTGGAAATTAAATAATGATGAAATGAAAAGAATTTTAGAAGATGGAGCAAAATATATGTATGAATTAGGTTTTGCTGAAAAGGAAGATTTAGAAGCTACAGAGA
>JAPYWP010000055.1 GCA_028276315.1 Minisyncoccota bacterium
CAATATTTTACATTTAAAATAATTCCTCAACATATTTGGAGCAAAATAAACTATCAAAATTGGCTATTGAGTAAAGAAAATTTTGAACCAATTACAAGCGGTTTTTACAAAATTAAAAAAGTTTCAAAAAATATTGATGGATCTTTTAATTATATAATTTTTGAGAAAAGCAAAAATATCCCCGGTTTTAAAAAAATAAAATTTGTCTTTTTCCAAAATGAAAATGAAATTAAAGATGCATTTTTAACAAAAAAAATAAATTTCTTCTTAACTGAAAATCCATTTTTTGATGATTCAATCAAATTTAAATATAAAATAAAAATACCAAGATATTTTGCTCTTTGGATAGAAAATGAAAAAATAAGAAATTATTTCAAAAGCATAGATTTTAGCTTCTTGAAAAAAGATTTTGGGAACGTTCAGTTTCCCTTAAACATCGAGTTTCCCCAGAATATCAAGTTTTCTCTAAATTTGGAAAAAGATCAAAAAATTGAAAAAGCACCAACAAGTACAATTAAAATTTTCTTTCCAGATAACAAAATTATAGAAAAAATCCTTTTAAAAATAAAGGAAAATCTAAAAGATCAAATTAAGATAGAATTAGTTAAATTAGATAATAAAACTTTTCAAGAAAAAATTTTAAATGATCCTGAATTTTTAAAAAACAATGTTGTTCTTTTTGGCGAAAAATATTATATTTTACCCTATTTTCCTTTTTTAAGCTATAAACTTCCCGAAAAAGATTTTAAAAATTTTATAAAATTAAATGAGAAAATAAAAAGAGAAGGAAAAATAGATGAAGATTTTTTGAAAGAATTAAAAAAATTACCAATTGTTTTTTTGTTTAGCATAGATTCTATTTATTTATCCAAAAAAAATTTAAAATTGAATGAAATTTATTTAAATGATGAGTCTCAAAGATATAACATTTTGCCATATATTAAAAATTGATTAAAATATAATATAATGCCAAATTTATCTTCAAAAATAAAAGAATTTTTAGAAAAATTAAATTTTTTAAAAAAAGAAGAATTTATATTTGATATTAGTGATGAGAAAATAAAAGTACTAAAAATATCTGGAAAAAATATAGAAAAAAAAGAATTCGAACTTGAACCAGATATTATTAAAAATGGATATATAAAAGATAGTTTTAAACTTGAGAATTTTTTAAATCAAATAAAAAATTCGCTAAAAATTAAAAAAAATAAAATTGTAAAAGCTTATATAAATTTAGATTCTAGTGAATTTTTTGCGACATCTGCTCTATTGCCAGACTTACCAAAAAAAGATCTTCAAGAAGCTATTAAAACAAACATTAAAGATTTTGTGCCATTTAGTTTAGAAGAAATATATTTAAATTATAAAATTTACTCTCTTGAAGAAGAAACAAAAAAAAGAGAGGTTTCTATTTTTATAATTAGAAAAAAACTTGTTGATGATTTATTTTTTATTTTCTCTAAAAATAATATATTGCCGCTTTTTGTTGGGATTGATTCTTTTAATTTAGCTTTTCTAATATTAAAAAAAATTATTTTAAATGCTCAAAGAAGTTATCTTTTTTTGTTTTCAAAAGAAGAAAGAATAACTCTAATTTTCATAAAAAATCTTCAAATAAAACTTATCTGGTCACATTCAATTAAAGAATCAAAAATAAAAGATGTTATTTCTGCATTTTCAAAGCATCTTTTTATAAATATAAAAGATGAACCAGAAGAAATTTTAGTTTATTGTCCAGATGACTTAAAAAATGAAATAAAAGAGTCTTTAGAAGAAAATTTTAAAGAAAAAGAAATAAAATTCCCAGAATTTTTAAAAGAAGAATGGTTTGTTGCAGATGAGCTATCTAAAGAAGTTAAAAATTTTCCGTATTTAAGTTTTTTGAATTTTATTTCTGAATTTCCTGAAAAAGAATATATGTTAATAAAAGCTAAAGAACAAATTAATATATTAATTTTACCAACAATTGCTCTAATTTTTATAATCAATTTATCTTTATATCTTTTATCAAATTATAGCGAAAACTTTTTAAAAAATATAAAGTCGCAAATGTTCTCTATACCAGCAGGTGTTGAAAATAAATATAATGAAATGGTAAATGAGGTAAAAAGATTTAATGAACTTCTTGGAAAAATTGAAAAAGCAAAAAGTCTAAAAAAATTTGAATATTCTAAAGCATTAAATTTTTTAAAAAAAATTCCTGAAGATGTCAATATATCTAAAATTGAATTTAATGAAAAAAATATTGTAATTTATGCTTCTGTTCCTGATTTAGAAAAATTTAATTTATTTAAAAAATTTTTAGAATCTGAAAAGGACCTAGTAGAAAAATTTGATCTCCCAATCTCAAAAGTTCAACAATTAGGAAATATAAATTTTCAAGTTTCTATTTTCTTTAAATAAAATTCTATGATATAATAAATTTATTATTTAGTCCCTTATTTTATTTTGCACTTTTGCGGGGTGGTGCAACGGTAGCACAGCGGCCTTTGGAGCCGTTGATCCTGGTTCGAATCCAGGCCCCGCAGCAAATTTAATTTACAAATCAAAAAAGAAATCTAAAAACAAAAAATAGCAGGAAAGAGTTTTATCTAATTGATCTTTTTGTATCTTGTCTGCCAAAACTTTAAAACTAAAAAAATTTAAAATAAATCACTTTTTTTGACTTTTTATATTGTTTTAATTTTATCCCTAACTATCTTTAGCATTTTTAACATCCTTTAGATACCAAAAGAAAAGTTTCTATTTTCATAAAATTTGCATTCAGAATTTAAAATTTTCAATACCAAATTTGGCAATTAGTTAGAGAAGCTAAGGTTTAGAAGATTTAATCAAGCTTTGGAATATAAAAACACTATTGAATTTATTGCTGGACACCAAAATGTATCAAAAATGTATCCATCTATGTAGCCACTTGACAAATATAGTATAGATATGATATAATATAAATGCAGCTATTAAGAACTAAAAATTAAAGGAGGAAAGAAAAATGAGAAAGAAGATTAAAATCTTGATCGTTGAGGACAATCCGGAAAATTTGAAGGTAGCTCAAGATTATTTTAATCAAAAAAAAGATATTGCAGTAGACTATGCTACAGATTTTAATCAAGCAATGACAAAACTAAAAAATAAGAGATATGATGGATTAATAACAGATCTTTTCATGCCCGATAAAAAGGGGACTGAAAGAGATTTATTTTTATTAAAAAATCTTTATTTCAAAATCTACAACAAGATATATCAAGATTTTGAACAAGAAATAGCTAAGGGAGAAAAAGCCGATGGCAGTGAATTGAGGGAATTAGATTATAAATTAAATTGCTGCTATGAATTAAGAGACGAAATCTTTTTAAATAAAGGAAATGCTCCATTAGGCATTTTAATTGCAGAAAAAGCAGAAGAAATGAACATTCCTTATGTCATTGCTACTTCTTTATTCCATCATAATCATTTAGCAGAACCATTATTCTATTATGCTTACAGGTCTCTTAAGAATTGTGAAATAGAAGAAGGAAATATAATGACGGGAGGCGAAGGTGAGAACTCGAAATTAAGAAAAGAATATTGGGAAAGGGTTTTTACTCATTTAAAG
>JAPYWP010000057.1 GCA_028276315.1 Minisyncoccota bacterium
TATCATCTTTTAAAAACCTACTTGCTTCAACGAGATATTCGAAACCTTTGTATTCTACAAGCCTTCCAACAGCTAAAACGATTTTTTTATTATCGATTTTATTCTTTATTTTTTTAAACTCTTCTATGTTTTCATCTTCAATTTCAAGCCTTTTAGTATTTAAGCCTAATGGTATATTTACTGCTTTATCCTTGTAATCTTTTAACTGATCGGAGGTGTTAAGATACTGTGTAGAAGTTGCTATAATTTTTTTTGCTTTTTGTAAAATTTTTTGTTGAATAGGTTTGTAAAACTGATAGGCTATTTTTTGCTTAACTATATCTGAATGCCAGTGAATTATTGTTTTTTTGTCGGTAAATAAAGATAAAATTTCAGCTAATGGATTTGGACTGTGAATATGAATTATGTCATAATCGTTGGCTATTTTCCGAAAGGTTTTTACAAAATCATACGATAATGGGGCAGAGTTTAATTTTATATTCATCTTACAAGCATAATATTTAAAATCATTATAAATATCTTCTTTGGTGTAATTGTCAAAACAAAGTAAGTCAGCCTTTATGCTTTTTTTATTTAAAGCTTCAAGTAGGTCAAAAGAAAAAACTTCTATGCCACCTTCATTAGGAGGACAAAGTTTTCCAAGATGGAGTACTTTCATGTTTTTCCTCCAGTGAAATTTTCAAATATAAATTTTGCGTAATGATCCCAGTTAAAATACTTTTGAATTGTCTCAACAGCATTTTTGCTTAAAGTATTAAATAAAGACTTGTTTTCTTCGATTATCTTTATTTTTTCCATAAATTCAACTGAATTATTAAATTCTACGATATTATGCATATCTTTAAATGCTTTTACAGTTTTAACATCATATCCTGTAGCAAAAATAACTTTCCCCGAAGCCATACTGTGAAGTATTTTCAACCTTAATCCGCTTCCCATAATAGTTGGAGATATTACATATTTGTGCTTACACAATTCTTCATCAAAATTTTTTATAAATCCCAAAAATCTTATATTAAATTGCTCTAAATTATAAATCCCTAAAACTTTCTTCCATTCACTTTCTGAACCACTGGTTATTGAAAGAATAAGGTTATTTTTTTTAATAAAATTAAAAGATGGTATCCAAATTTCTTCTATAAACCATTTCACGCTTATCTGATTTTGTATAGTATTTATGTTTGTAGGTATGATAAATGAATTCTGAAATTCTTCATGATCACAGATTTTATTTACTTCAAATCCATCATACAGTACATAAAACTTACTTATCAAATCCGGTCTTAAACTTTTTGCGATTTCATAATCATAATCAGAAATAAAAAAAATTTTATCAAACAATTCCCAATATTTTTGTTCTAATAATTTTGTTTTTTTTATTTGCCATATGCCTATTAATTTATATACCGGATTTTTTGCTAAATTAATAAATTGTTCAACCAAAGAAAATTCAATATTATGTTCACGCAGATATATTTTTAAATTAGGATTAAGTTTTTTTAATTTAACTGCGTATAAAGCCATATGAGGAGCACTTGTTAAAATATATCTTATATCTTCCTTAACTATAAGCTTTTCGCATAAGTCATAAATGTCATTAGAGTAATACTTATACCATTTAAATGGGATTTTATTAAATGCATTTTTTAATAAATCTATAATCTTGTCGTCTGTATTTTTTACAACAGGTAAATATTTAACTTCTATATTTTGAAAATGCTTTATCGCTTTATCTACATTTTCATCTAATTGTTTGACAGGGGTTATAAAATAAATTTCAAAAAATCTACTTAAATACTTTACCGGATAATAAATACTTATCTTCCCGCCATCTATTGGTGGATATGGATTTTGAGGAGCTAAAAATAAAAGTTTAGGTTTCATTACGTATAGCCTCCTGTTGTTTGTAATACATTACCTCAATAAGAGCAATGGGAAGCCAAATAGCATAAAGCAATGTATATTCCGAACCTATTAAAAGTTGAATAAATATGTATAAAATTAAAAATTCAAGTACGATTTTCTTTGAAGTATTAATGTTAATTCTTTTTATATATTTTAAACTGTTTCTAAGAATTATTAACCAAAATATTACTGCAATCCATCCACTCAAAATTACAGCTTGCAATATTCCAGCTTTTGCTCCTATGTTTTTCCCTGTAGATATCATATCTGAAATTTCAGTGTAAGAAAGAGGAATACCGAATAAATTTATAAATAGAGCATTTGCAATTTCATAGCTTTGGTCGAGGATTTTGGGATAATAAAAAAGGTAGCTTCCATAGCCTAAGCCCAAAGGATACTTGAATAAAATTATAAACACGGAAATTAAACCGGAAAATCTTGTCGAAAATGATGAGAATTTATATATATCTATGTAAAGAGATAAAAAAACAAACTTTATAAAAAGATAAGATGCTGTTAATATTATTAAAAAAAAAACAACAGTATATTTTATATTTTTAATTTTCTTTAAAAATAAAATAATGGATATAAAAAAAAGAGTAATGAAACCTCCCTTAGAGTTTATTAGAATAAAAATTATCCCAGATAAAATTGATATAAAAATTTTCAAAGAAACATTTTCAATAAAAAATAAACTTAGTAAACTAAATATTAGATATAATAAAACAGCGTGCGATGGCTCAGCTGTAAATAATCTTAATCTTTCGTAATCTTTCGGTGCAGAGTGAAACATACTTAATTTTTCCGGGTCTAAATATTCGATAAGTCCAACAAGCGTTAGAAATAAGAAAATCAGAAAAACAAAATTTCTAAGTAAATTAGGACTTAAATTATAGCAAACTAATACTAATAAAAAGTATACTAAAAAATGAAGCAAAGAAAGAGATATAAAAGCTTCAAAATGTTTTATAAGCAGATTCTTATATACATAAAATTCCCCTTTTGTTAAGATTAAATAATAGAGAAGAATCAACGAAATAGCAAATGAAACGATCATATATTGTATAAAAAGCTTTATATTTTTAGTTAGTAATACTTTAAATTTTTTTACAACTAAAACAAATGTAAAAATCAAAGGAGCAAAGAGTATCATTAAACTATGGGTCACTGTTTGTTCATAAATAGGCAGATCAGTGAATATCACTCCTATACACAATAGGAAAAATATAAATAAGTAAAAAAATTGATTTTTTGCTTTACTTTCTAAAACCATCTATAAGGCCTTTTATTTGAGCATTGATTACGTATTTAACTCTTTTTATATAGAAAAATAAAAAGCGAATAGGTCTGGTTATTATTAAAAAAGATATTGAAGTTATTTTTTTTACATACGGAAGTCTTGATATTATAAACCTGACTCTACTACGCATCATCCAATACGCTGAAAATTCATTTACCTCATCCTCTCCAGAACTTGCACTAACCTTATGCCAAATTTCTGATTTAATTACATGATACAACTTATATCCAGATTTCCATACCCTATACGAGTA
>JAPYWP010000058.1 GCA_028276315.1 Minisyncoccota bacterium
ATTGGTTCAAATGATTTAACACAACTTGTTTTAGGAATTGATAGAGACAATGAAATATTAACCCAAATTGGTGATGAAAGAAATCCTGCTGTTTTAAAAATGTTAGAAGAAGTAGTAAGAAAATGTAAGGAAAAAAATAAATATATTGGCATTTGCGGACAGGCTCCTTCAGATTTTCCAGAAATTGTTGAATTTTTAGTTAAAAATAAGATTGAATCAATTAGCGTAAACCCAGATGTAGTTATAAAAACAATAAATTTAATTAAAGAAGTTGAGGATAAAATTATTTAAAATTTTATGGAACAGTTAAAATTTGATTTTTTTGAAGAACCAAATAAAAGCGAAAAAGAGAAAAATAAAAAAGAAGAAAAGGAGGAAAATAGTATAAAGAATCCAAGAAGCAAAAAATTGCCTACAGGCGAGATTATTTCAAAACCTGAATATAAAATTAAAGGTGATTTTCTATATGTAAAATTTTTAATTGAAAAACCAGATGGGGTAGTTGTTGAAAAAATATTTGTATTTAATTTTAAAAAACCAGAAGAAAAACCAAAAATTTCAAATCACATATTGTATGCGCCAGCAGGACTACGGCCATTTGATTCTCCTGAAACTTTTAGGACATATTCTGAAATTTCTGAGGTTGCATTTAAAAAAATTATAAGGACTGCTTATGCTATTTTCAGAAAACATCAAAGAGGTTGACAATATATTTAAAATAATTTAAAATTTTCTATGAACAAAATAGATTTTTGGTGGTGGGTTGCTAGCATAGTTTCTTTAATAGTAATGATTCTTTCAGCAATATTTTTTAAAAAGTAATATGCGCAATTTTGAAGAAGACATTTTAAGAAAGATAGATAGGGGAAGGGATATAACAACAGAAGGACTTAAATTGAAATATCTTTTAGAAAATATACAAAAGGTAATAAAAAAAGAATTTAAAGATATTCCAATTACCGAATCTTTAAGAATAGATTTTGGCAAGTTTCCTTACGCAAGCAATGAAGATTTAATTTGGTTAAAAAGGATAGTTTACACAATTGAAAATGTAAATATAGAAGAAGAGAAATCAGAAGAAGTAGAAGTTGGTCGTTTTATAAAAGAAGCTTTAGAAGATAGAGAGATTATAACTGATGGTGAAAGGATGGAAGTTTTTAAAACTATACTTTTTCATAAATTTATAGGTAAAAATTTTATAGTAGTTAGAAGCTCGATTTATGATGATTTTAAAAATAAAGTAGATAATGTTATTATAAATAAGGAAACAGGAGAAGTTGTTTGCGCCTTTGATGAAGTTTGTTTAAGAGATTCTAATTTTGATAGTCGTAAAAAAGATAAAAAGAATATTATTTTTGAAAAAAATAGAAGAGGTGGGGCAAAAATTAAATATGGATTATTTTTACAAAAAGAGAATGATAAAATGGTGCTTAAGAAAGGAGAAATTCAAGGAGTGCCTATTTTTTATTTATCATTAGAAAAGAATGATTTAGATGACGGAATCAAAAGCTTAGCATGGTCACTGGATAAAATTTCAGAAAAAGAAAAAGAAATTTGGGAAAAATTTAAAATATTGTTAAAAGAACAAGGAGAAGAAATAATTAAAGAACCCGGAGTTAGTAAGGATATTAAATCAAAAGTTAAAAATTTTTTTGAAGATTTTTCAAAAATTATATGAATTTAAATCCAACCGAAATTATATTTTTAATTCTAATTCTATCTATCATTCAAAATCAAAAATTAGATTTAAATATTCTTAATAGTTCAACTCCATTTATATCTACAAAAACAACAGAATTTTTTTCAGAAGATAGATATGAAGAGTTAACTCCAGATAATGTGATTTATTTTACAAATAAAGAAAGGAAAAAATATGGTCTTGAAGAACTTAAAAAGAATGAAAAATTATTAAATTCTTCTTTGAAAAAAGCAGAGGATATAATAAGATATCAAACTTTTGCGCATGTTTTACCAGACGGAAAAGAACTTGTTGATATTTTAAAAGAAAATAATTATGACCCTATAATTGCAGGAGAAAATTTATTTATCGCAAATTATGCAACTCCGAAAATTGTAGTTGAAAAATTAATGCAAAGTCCAAATCATAGGGAAAACATTTTAAATAAAAAATATAAAGATATTGGAGTTGGAATTTATAAAGGAATTTATAAAGGAAAAGAAATGATAGTTGTTGTTCAGCATTTTGGTACTTCTTTTGATTTTTGTAAAAAACCAGATGAAAATTTGAAAAATCAAATAGAATTATTAAAAAAAGATTTGAATAAAAAAATTGAATATCTAAATGAACTTAAAAAAGAGATTGATTTAGATAGCTCTAATTTAAAAGAAGAAAAAATTTCAAAATTTAATAATTTAGTAGATGAATATAATTTAACTGTTGCAAGATATAAGGAAAATGTTAAAATTTACAATGAACAAGTTTCAGAATTTAATAAATGCATAAAACAATTTAAATAATTATGGAAAATAGCTTTGAAAAATATAAAAAAAGTTTAGAGAGAAGAAAATACACAATAGAATATTTCAAGGAAGTTTTAAAGGAAAGACTTTTGAAAAAAGATGTAGATTATTATGTTGATTTAATTACCCCAGAAGATTATGAATATTATCTTAAAAATTATCTTGGAGATTTGGAAAAATTAAAAGGAAAATTATTTATTGATATTGGTGCTGGTTTTGGCAGTAACGTGCACGATTTTTTACAAAAATTAGGAGTAAGATTTATAAACGTTGATATTTCTTTTGAGGCATTAGAGTATTTAAAAAATCAAGGAAAAGGAGTGGGGGTTTTGGCTGATGCATTAAATCTTCCATTTAAGGATTCAAGCATAGATGGTTGTATTTGTTTAAATTTTATGAATGTTGCCTTAGAAAACATTGAAGATTTAGAAATTTTTTTAGGAGAAGTTAAAAGAGTTTTAAAACCAGAGGGAATTTTTATTCAATCAAATTTCGGTTATAGTAAGATTGATAAAGAAAAAATTCTTGAATATTTAAAAATTTTCGGTTTTAGAGATATTAAAATTTTAGAACCATTAGATGAAATTAATAGAGAACTTATTGTAGAAAATAATTATGATTATTTTGCTTTTATAGCTAAAAAATAAGCAGATTTATGGAAAACGCTAACTTTTGCGGCTAGAAACGAACTTTTGCGAAGTCGAATATAATTCTTTATCAGCGTTTATCCGCGTGTTTTTAATCCGCGTTTATCTGCGTTAAAATCCGCATTCATCCGCGGTGGCGTTAATCCGCGGTATTGTTTTTTTATAAATATGTGGTAAAATTGTAAGGGGTCATAATTAAAAAATAAATTAAATTTTGAAAAAATTTAGGAAACCTCAGAGGTTTCATCCAAGGGAAGGCGAAAAATGGAT
>JAPYWP010000059.1 GCA_028276315.1 Minisyncoccota bacterium
ATTCCCACAAACAAAAGTTTTATAATATCAGCTAAACTGCTATAACGTCTATATAAATAATTATATAAAAAAACAGAGGAAATATTTATCCACATACCCCAAACAATAGCTAAACAAAAGAAAAGAAAAGCATACTCTTTACTTATTAGGTCAAGTATATAAAATATAATAAAAGACACATATCCAGTAAATTCTACAATCGGTCCTAAAGCTTCAACAAAGATAAAATATGGAAATCCTATTATTCCTACTGACTTATATTTTGGATTTAAAAACATGTCTTTAGAATACAATAGTGAATCGATTAAACCTCTATGCCATCTGTTTCTCTGTTTTAGTAAAGATGTCCAATCTGTTGGAACTTGAGTGTAGCAAATAGGGTCGGGTATAAAAGCAATTTTATAAGGAATTTTGTTTTCTAAACAGTATTTATGCAACCTTACTACTAAATCCATATCCTCGCCTACGGTATTTCTATAGCCTCCTATAGAAATAACCATATCTTTTCTAAAAACACCAAAGGCTCCTGAAATAATCAAAAGAGATTTAAGAATACTCCAGCCTATTCTTCCTGCAAGAAAACCTCGTGTATATTCAATACTTTGAAAAAGTTCAACAAGTTTTTTAGGGGCTTTAAATTCTTTGATAGTTCCTCCTTCCACAACCGCACCGTTAAGAGGAAGAACGATACCACCAACAGCTACAACTGTTTTATCTTCAAAAAATAGCCTTGATGCCCTTAATAACGCTTCAGGGTCTAATATTGAGTCGGCATCAATACAACAAAAAATAGGATATTGAGATACATTAATTCCTGCATTTAATGCATCTGCTTTTCCACCATTTTCTTTATCTATTACTGTTAAATTTGGATAGTCAAACGATATATACAAATTTTTTATTGGTTTATGTGGTAGACTAAGTTTAACCGCAGGAGGAACTGGAATAAGATTAAATTCTGAAATTAATAGATCAAGAGTTTTATCAGTTGAACCATCATTTATCACAATTATTTCGAATTCAGGGTAATATAAATTTAAAAGTGATTTAACAGTTGATAAAATTGTTAATTCTTCATTATAAGCTGGAACTAAAATACTAATAGGCCGGTACATTGCTTGAGAGGACAATAAAACTTTTAATTTTTGCTGAGTTGAAATTTTAAGATTAATTAAAAGTTCTTTAATTGAAGCTAAGGAGAAATAGGTATATAGGGTATTAACAACAATAAAATATAAAAAAATTATAAATTGAATAGCTAAAAGAAAATATGCTAAAACTTCAAGCATAATTTGAAATTCTCTTCAAAATTAAATTTATCATTTCCTTAGCATATCTATCATTAGACTCGTTTATTAATTCTACAATCTTGTTTCTTAATTTTGGGTCTAATTTTAATAAAGCTAAGCCTGCAGCTCTTCTTACATAGTAGTTAGAATCACAAAGATTCCTTGTTAAGATTTCAACAGCGTCTTCACAAAGATAAGCATATTGAGCTGAAACAGTTCTTAATATCCAATTCTTACTCATATAATTTTTATTTATCAATTGACAAACCTCAGGAACTCCCATTCTTCCAAGTGCCCTTATAATTGCTGTTTTTAAATCATCTGAGACTTTATCAAAAATAAATAAAAGTAAATTAACAGCTGACTTTAAATTAGCATAGCCTAAAGAATGAACCAAACTTTTTTTAACATCAATATTTATTTTATCATCTAACAGTGCGCTTTCTATTAATTTTACTATTAATAATTCTTCATTTTTAGATTTTTCTAATATAGATTTTAAAGCATTAACAAATATTTGTTCAATAAATTTTAAAGATAAAAATATTTTTATATGACTGCCAGATAGTATTTCAATTAAAAACAACAAAATCTCTTTATCAGCTATTAAACTTAAATTATAAATTATTTGTAATTGAACATACGAATTATTTTCATTTTTTAAAGCATCTATATAAAAATCTTTGTATTGATAAAGTTTAAAAGGTGCTAATTTTTCAAATCCATCTATACGGTCTAACCAATTTTTACTTGTGCATTTTTTTAAATAAAAAGCTATGATTCCGGAATCGTAAGCAATTTTTAAAGTTTTATGTAATATTTCACCAGTAAGATTAGAAACAAAAGAAATCAACACATTAGATAATGCTTCAGCTTCAAGAGAGGTTTTTATTTTAATTTCCTCTGCTTTATTTGCATAAAGTATTTCCATAATTTTTTCAGTATATTTTTTTTCTAATTTTTTTTTCTTTTTTTCTCGTTTTTCAATTCTAATTTTTTGAATAATTAATAATAAAAATTGAAAAAAAGCACTTAACCCCAAAATAATTATAAAAACGTATAAGAAATTCATCAAAAAATACTTATTAATTAAATCTGTTAATAATATCATTTACCACCAATATTTTAAGAATATACCTAATCCTCTTCTAATAAATAAATTTTCACGATTTTCATATAAAAAATCTAAACCAATACTAAGGTTCTCTTTAAACCTATATTCTGTTTCAATAAAATGAAAATA
Source organism: Minisyncoccota bacterium (assembly GCA_028276315.1). Classification (GTDB taxonomy): domain Bacteria; phylum Patescibacteriota; class Minisyncoccia; order UBA6257; family HR35; genus RSWP11. The sequence continues at coordinate 2,533 of JAPYWP010000059.1, forward strand.
TGAAGAAAATTTTTGAATATCACTTAAAGTTGTTAATCGTTCGGAAATTGTCCCAAAACCAAAACTATACTTAATTGACAATTTGCAAACTATTTTTTTACTTATTGTAGTAACAAGTGTATAACTGTTAGTTTTAGGAACTAAATATAATTTTTCTTCTAATATAAAATCTTTTGGTAAATATAAAATATATCCTGGGAAAAAAATATCTACATTTGAGTCTTTAAAATTCATATGATTATACCCAAAAGAGATTTCAAACTTATTTAAAGTTTGAAAAATCTCAAAACCATATGTTGTTTTAGGTAAAAAACTTGCATCAGGGCTATAAGAAAAACTAAAATAGCCCCATCTTGTATTGCCAAGATAAGGATAAATTTCCATGTATAGCTGATTATCTTTCAATCCAAAGCGTTCGAAATTTTTAGCACTTATTAAAAATACCCACTGATTTAGATGTTGAGATAATTCTACTCCATATTCTTTTTCTGATTTTCTGTAGGATGGAGATAAATTAAAATATGAGTAATAAAATTTAAAATTATTAGTTTTGACTCTACAAAATAAATCTTTTCTTCTTTGATAAATTTTTTCTTTAATCTCCTCTGGTTGTGCATAAAGAAATTTTTTGGCTTCATCTATTTTTTTGTTTAAAATTAAAGCCTCTATATATAATTCTTTAAATCCAAGGTCTTCAGGATATAACGAAATAAGTTTTTCAAAGATTGATATCGCAGATTGGTAATCCCTTTCTTTAAGATAAATCATTCCAAGGTTATACCCACTCTCATAAAAGTTTTTTTTAGAAAAAAATAATTCTTGATAAATTTTTTTTGCTGCTTCT
>JAPYWP010000060.1 GCA_028276315.1 Minisyncoccota bacterium
GATGTTGTTGAAATAATAGTTAATAAAAATAAATATCCATCGCAAGATTGGCTTTATTTTGTAAAGACTTATCAAGCAAGAAAACATATAAAAAATTTTATTAAAAGAAATATTAATAAAGAACTTACTGAAGTTATTTTTGAATTTGAAAATAAAGAAAATTCTAAACTGCTTTATCCTAAGATAATTCAAAAAATTTCTGATGAAAATATTTATATTTATGAAAGTAATTTCAAAGATAAAGGAGATATAAGCTTTCTAAAATTAGTTCTTAAAGGTGATATTGAAAAAATTAAAGATATAATATCTAAGATAAATTCTAAATTTAACTTAAGGGGCAAAATTTTGTAATTTATGTTAAAATTTTATTTATGGAGTTTGATAAAGAAAAAATAGAAAATTTAATTAAATTAGCAAGATTAGAGTTAACAGAAGAAGAAAAAGAAAAATTTTCTAATGATCTTAATAAAATTCTAAGTTATGTAGAAAAGATTCAATCTTTAGATTTGAATGTAGAGCCATTAATTTCAAGCGGACTTTGGATGAATGATTTTAGAGAAGATGAAATTTTTTTAGACCAAGAGATAGTAGAAAAGATTATAGAAAATTTTCCAGATAAAGAAGGAAGATATTTAAAAGTTCCAAAAGTCTTATAATTTTAATTTAATTATGAAAACAGTATATCTTCAAAAAGACACAGACATTATTGATATTTTGGAGAAAATAGATGATTTTAAAGATAAAGAAATAATTTTAGCTGTGCCAATAGAGCATAAGCAGTTTGAAAAAGAAATTACATATCAGATTTTAAAACTTTATGAAAAAGAAAAAGATAAAAAATTTATAATATCCTCAAACAATCTTAAAATAATAGAACTTGCAAAAAAGTATGAATTTGAGACAAAAAGTAGAAGCGAAAGAATAGAAAGTTATGTAAAAGAAATATTTTATTCTCCTAAAAAAGAAGTAAAAGAAAAACATAAAAAAGAACATAAAATAACTTTAGAAAAGAAAAATCTAAATTTTATTTGGGTTTTTGTTGTTTTAATTTTAATTATGGGAATTATTTATCTTTTAGGAATTTTTGTTGTAAATAAAGCTGAAATTAATGTTGTTCTTGAAAGAGGTAAGAAAAATTTTAATTATGATTTTTACATTGAAAGCGATATTAACAAAAGCTCTCCAGACACAATGACACTTAAAGGGATATTTTTAAATGAAATAAAACCTGTTGTTAACTCTTACCCCATTAAAAATACAACAGAAATGGAAACTAAAGCTTATGGAAAAGTAAAGATTGTAAATAGAGGGAATGAATTTACATTAATACCAAATACAAGATTTGTTTCAGAAGATGGTAAAGTTTTTAGAACAAAAGATAAAGTTAAAATTCTTGCAGGGACAGAGGAAAAACCAACAGTGGTGGAGGTTGAAGTTTTTGCTCAAGAACCTGGTTCAGAATATAATATAGGCCCAAGTAAATTTAAAATTCCAGGACTTGCAGGCAGTGAGATAGAGAAAAAAATAGAAGTATTTTCAGAAAATTCTTTTGCTGGTGGTGGAAAAAATTTAGTAAAAATTCCAACATTAGAAGAATATAACGAAGCCCAAAGAGAATTTGATAAAGATTCTAGAAATTATATAGAAAATTATATAAAGAATAATTTTAAAGATGTAACTTTTCCAGATGAAGCAAAAATAATTTCAATAACTATTGAAAAAATAGAACCGCAAGATATTAAAAATATAACAACATCTTTGGATGAGCTTAAAATTTATGGCAATGCTAAAATAACAGCATTAGGTTATAGAGAAAATGATCTTTTAAATATGATAAAAGATTTAGAAGTTAAAATGATAAAAGAAGGTTATCAAATAGACAATGTAGAGATTGCAAAAAAAGAATTAAAAGAAATAAATCTTTCTTCTGGTAAAGGAAAAATTTCAGTAGAAGGTACTATTTATGTAAAACCAATATTTAATGAAACAGAATTTAAAAAATCATTAGCGTCAAAAGATATAAACAAAGTCTATGATGTTTTAAAAACAAAAGAGGGCATAAAGGAGGCAAAGATAATTGTTTGGCCATTTTGGGTTAAAAAAATTCCGTCAGATATAAATAAAATAAAAGTTAATATAAAATGAATTGGGAAGAAGATATAAAAAAAACAAAAATTGAATTTGAAGAAAAATTAAAAAAAATAAAAACAAAAGAAGAGCTTGATAATGTTGCTTTAGAATTTTTAAAAAGAAAAGGAAAGATTGCCCAACTTAAAAATTATTTTAATTTATTAAAAGATGAAGAAAAAAAGATTTTTGGCATTAAATTTAATGAACTTAAAAATTATATTGAAAAAGAAATTGAAAGACTAAATGAAAGTTTCAAAGAAACTTTAGATAGTAAAAAATTTTATAATTTAATTCTTTCTTGGCCAGGTAAAAAGCAATATATAGGTTCAGTCCATATTTTAAATAGAGCAAAAAAAGAGATAATAAAAATTTTCAATGAAATAGGATTTTCAGCAATAGATTCTCCTGAAATTGTAAATGAATATGAAAATTTTGATTCTTTAAGGATCCCAAAATATCATCCAGCAAGAGATCTTTGGAGCACTTTATGGACAACGAAAAAAAATATACTTTTAAGAACCCACACTAGTGCTTTTCAGGTTCCTTATCTTTTGAAAAATTTACCGCCAATAAGAGCAATTTTTATAGGAAAAGTTTATAGATATGAGGCAACAGACAGAAGACATGAAATTCAATTTAATCAAATAGAAGGTCTTTATATCGATAAAGAAAACAAAGTTACTATATCTCAACTTAAATGGGTTTTTGAATACTTTTTTAGTAGATTTTTTGAAAGAAAAGCGAATGTTAGATTAAGACCAAGTTATTTTCCTTTTGTAGAGCCTGGTTTTGAAGTTGATTTAAAATGTATTTGTAAAAGAGGATGCAATATTTGTTCTAATACAGGATTTATAGAAATAGCTGGGGCTGGAAGAGTTCATCCTTATGTTCTAAAGCAAGCAAAATTAGATCCAAGATTTTACAATGGATTTGCTTTTGGTTGCGGATTAGAGCGGATATTGATGATAAAATATAATATTCCAGATATCAGATATTTTTTGAGTGGAGATTTAAGATTTATAAAATCAATCTAAAATGAAATTTTATTTTAAGATTTTAAAAAATTATATAGATGGAAAAATAGATATTTTAAAGTTAAAGAAAGAAATTGAAGAA
>JAPYWP010000061.1 GCA_028276315.1 Minisyncoccota bacterium
GAGCATCAGGGCTTAACGAAAATTGACGGCTCCTTTGTTCATGTGAGCAAGGGCGTGGGGACGGGCGGTCCTCCCATGAGATTTTTTACTCCACCAGATGTAGCCATAATTGAGATAAAATGGACAAAAATCCTTAGCCATGGAAGTTAGGTTGGTTTAGATGTTTAAAGGTGAAAATTTGTCTTTTTTTAACTTTGAGACTGAAGTTCCAGAGTTAATATTTGTGGTATTTATTACTTTTATATTTACTTTTATTTTATATTAAATTATGTTTTAAGGTCCTCTAAAATTTTTATAAACCCTTTAGTATTTACAAAAAAATTTTGTGGATTAGATTTCAAAGCCTCTACAATATCTTCTTTTTGTCTTAGAATTTTACTTCCTTCGGTAGGATTTATAAAAAGATTAAAATACCAACCATCTAAAAAAGATAAATAATGAATGTATTCTTTATCTTCATGAGAACTAATAAAATTAATCAGTTCTACAATTTGTTTATCTTGAGCTCCACCTATCTCTTTAATATGTTTTGCTTCAATTATAAAAAAATGTTCATTAAACTTAAACACAACATCAGGAAGTTTCCCTTGGTGAGCTCTACCAAAATCATAATTTAAATTAAAAACCTCTAAAAAGGTTTTAAATATGTTTGCATTTACATTATCTTTATCAGGTAAGAAAAAGCCTACTTGGAAATTTATCAATTGTTCCTTAGATAATATCAAATTATTAGTTGTTATTCCTAATATATCTTTCAATAAAGCTAAAATTTTATTAATCCCACTTTCTCCTTTTTTTCTTGAGACACTACTGTCGTACAACGCTTGTATCGTAGTATGTGTATAGCCAAATTTATCATACAATTTTCTTCTGCTAATACAGTAATCATCTAATAATTGTTCCAACAATTTATACTTTTCGTGATTTTTAACATTTTTAAATAAGTTATTATAAACAGAAAAAGACATATCTCTTGTTTTCCAAAATGCTATAAATTCTGTGTACTGAATATTATCAATACGATCTATAATTTCTGAAATAGAATTTATAAGATAATTTAAAACACTTTTCTTAGTTTCTTCATCAATATCCAAACTTTCTTTTAAAGTGCAATAAACAGTTATAAGGTCTCGTAGGCTATTTACAATGTTAAGAAAATCTTTATCTTCTATAATGACTGTATCAAATATATAGAAATCATCTATAAGAGGCTCAGGGTTTTGAAGAGAATAATTCCAATAATCTATATTGGGCATTAACATTTTTACCTCCTACATGATTAGTATTTATTTTCTTTATAAAACTTACTAATTCTTCAACATTTTTATGAACAACTAAATCGACTAATTTTCTTTTTTTATCCTCGTTTAATTCCAAAAGTGGGAAGGTTTCTATCAAAGATTTTACTTGTTTTAACCCAAGATATTTTCTTATATATTCACTATTAGAATATTTGTAAGTAGTCATGAATTCACTATCTGTAATCTCTCTAAAATATTCTAGAATCAAGTTAAAATAATCTTTCAGCAAGAGTTGATCTTCTATAGATAAGTTAGGTTCAAAGAAAATTTGAATAGGATGGGTTCTGTATTTATCTTTAGAAACAAGTATGCCATCAACACCAAAAGCTTCCTTTATCACATATAAACCAGCTCTACCTTCTAAACTTCCTGTGTCAACAGTTCTTACAAATAAAACGTTGGATTTAATTTTTTGAAAAAGTTTTTCGTTAACGAAAATTTTCTTTTTTACATATGTTTTCCCATTAAAACTATTTGCATCAATTACCCAAATTTCTTTATCGCCTTGGTTTTGTTTAACTTCTTCCATAGTTAAGTAAAAAATTACATGCAACGGTTTTAAAGCTTTATAATTATTAACAAATTCCTCAAATTCATTTCCTGCTCTATACTTATTTTCAGGTTTTAAAACATAAGTTCTTTCTTTTATTGTGTTGTTAATTTTAATACCTTTAAAAATTATAGGTTTTCTATTTGGACTTTTTTTTCTTTCAAAGAACGAAATAATCACATTGGTTCCTGTATACTCAAATATTTTTTTTTCAAAAATATAAGCTTTTGTTATAGTATACCAATAAAAAAAGTCCATTCTAATTTTGTTTGAAACAGAAAAACCAAAAAGAAAGTTAGAAGGAATTATATAAATCATTTTTTCTATACCATGTCTTAAATCATTCATTAACGCTAATTGATATAAATCCTGATAACCCTCATTTTCTCCTTTAAAATATTCTAAATATTTTCTTGTATCTTTATGTTTTACAATGTACCCTAAATAAAGATATGGAGGATTAGTTATATGATAGACAGGTAGATCATTTTTAAGAATAAAACTAGGATAATTCCGTATTGTATCTCTTACTAAAATATTTTCTTTAGCAATTTCAAAAGGAATTCCGTATTGTTTAGCATTATCGATAGCTTTTTTAACCAATTCTGGTTGAATATCAAACATGTATATATGTTTTTTAAAAAAATCAATTCTTTCTTTCTCTGCTATTAATTCTAAAATAGGCAGTATAAGATTTCCTTCCCCACAAAAAAGGTCAACCCATCTGTAGTTAAACAGGTTGTTTTTAATTTCTGGCAATATAAATTGTTTAAATATTTCAATAGATGTTAAATGTTCCCCAAAAATTCGTCTTTTTAAATTCAAATTTTTTGCTTCAAAATTGATTATTGTGGGGAAAATATCTAAATTATTTATAAATTTGTTTTGGAAACGATCATTCAGCATAGCTTTATATATTTTATAAAATTTTGTTGAATTATTTTAAAATCTTTAATAAATTTATCGATTAAAAATTTGTGTCAAAATATTTTCTTAAGTAAAGTAGGAAGTCGATGCATATTAAAATTTGTAAATTTTTAAAACCTGCGTTGACCCACAACATTTTTAAACTGTTAATGGTTCTATAAACAATTAAACATCTTTTATAAAAAAATCAAGTTGTTTTAAAAATCTGCAAAGAAAACAAATTTAAAGAGACTTTAAAACTCAACAAAACCTCTAAAAAGCAGGTTTAAAGAGCCCTTTCGACTTCTTCTTTTAGCTTTGAGATAGGAACCTCAGAGCTAAAAACCCTGTGAGCTCTTTTTACCTTTTCTTCAAGGGGAAGCTGTCTCTCAAGAAGAGGAAAGAGATGAG
>JAPYWP010000008.1 GCA_028276315.1 Minisyncoccota bacterium
ACTGGAGGAGGAATTGCTATATCCGATGATGGTGGTTTCTTTGATTGGAACGATGGATGGGTTACTTATGAGTCACTTTGTTGTGGTGGCCTTAAAGTTAATTCCACTTTAGCTGTAACTGGCAACGTCGGCATCGGGACGACGGCACCCGAATATCCATTAGATATTGTAGGTGATGTTAGATGGTCAGGAACTTTGCGGGGTGGTTCTGTCCCTTGGGAAAGATTAACTTCTTTTCCTTCTAGTTGCTCTCCTGGGAAATTTGTTACTGCTGTTGGTAGTACTCTTACCTGTGCTTCACCTTCTTTTACAGAAACAGATCCACAAGTAGGTGCTGTAAATAATACTTATTTGTGTTATGGAGATGGTAATGCTGTACAGTGTGCTGATGCTGATTTAACTTATGATTCTACAAATAATATTCTTACAGTTAACAAAGTAAATGCAAATACTATTGACCCAATTTATAACATTAATGGGAAAAAGTATGCAACTTATGTAGCAGGTATGACAGGAATTAAGGAAGAGACTACTGGAGTTTTGAGTTTGAGAAAGAATGGTAATAAATATTTTGCTGAAATTAACTTTAAGAAAGCAAAAGAAGCTTCTGATATTTGGTTATTTAAGAATGTTACTGATTTTGGTGATAATTGGGAGAATTTAGTTGTTATTTTAAGTGCTGGTTTTGATGGTAAAGTTTGGTATGAGAAAAAACCAAAAGAAGGTAAGATTGTAATTTACGGAGAAAAAGAAGGTGAAGTTTCTTATAGATTGACTGCTCCAAGATTTGATCATGAGAAATGGCCAAATATTTCAAAAGATGAAAATGCAAAAGGTATGGCGGTTATTTTGAAGAATGATTTTTAGCAAAAGAATAAATTAAAAAATTAACGAATTACGAATTAACGCCACCGCGGATTAACGCGGATTCAACAAGGATGAACGCGGATAAATTAAATAATACGCTGATTAACGCTGATAAAATAACGCAGATTAACGCGGATAATATAAACGCGGATGAACGCGGATAATAAATTATACAACGTGGATTTTAGAACAGATTTATTCCAATCAGGATTATAGTCTATGTTCTTAAATTATGTTATAATAAAATAATGGTCAATATTACTAATTCCAAAAAAAATAAAAAAATAAAATTGGATTATTATGCAGGAGAATGGGTGGCTTTTGTTGGCGAGAAAATAATTGCTCATAATAGAAATCTAAAAGATTTAATGAAAGAAGTTGATGCTAAAGGATTAAGAAAAAAAGCTTCAATTTTTTTGGTTCCAAGAAAAGATGAGGGTCCCTATATTATATTTATTGTTTTATGAAAAAAGAATTTCATTATTTAGAAAAAGATGGTCAATATTTTCCACTTATTGAGGTTTCACTAAAGAAAGGTAAAAAACTAATAAGAATAAAAGCTTTAGTTGATTCAGGCACTTCTTTTTCTGTTTTTCGTTATGAAATCGCACAGGAATTAGGTATTGATTTAGAAAAGGGAAAGAAAATTTATTTAGTGGGTATTGGAGGAAGAATTCTCGGATATTTACATAAAGTTTCTGCGTCTTTAGGAAATAAGAGATTTATTTGTAAAATAATTTTTTCTCCTGAGCTTAATATCTCTTTTAATTTACTGGGCAGAGATAATTTCTTTTTACCTTTTATTATTAGTTTTTTTGAGAAAAAAAGAAAAATTATATTTAAAACAATTTAATTGGAAAATAAAAGGAAAAATAAAAAATTTACAACTCATTAACTCGCTAAACTCGTTAACTAAATAATTTTTAATTGTTTATAATGTGATTTTGTGATATAATTATTTTATGGCTAAAAGAATTAAAAATTCAATAATTATATCTAAGGAAGAAATTCAAAAGAAAGGAGGTATAGTTATTCTGTCTTTGCGTGAATATAGAAAATTATGCGAAAGAGCGGTGCCAACTTATTATTTAAAAGGAAAAGAAGCAGAAGAATTAGATAAGTTAGTAGAAGAAGGGTTGAGGGAATATCGAAAAGGAAGATGCAAAACCATAAAGTCATTAGCTGATTTAGATTAATCTATGACTATTAAAGAAATTAAAGTTTCTCCTTTATTTGAGAAACATTATAAGAAGCTTCCAAAGAAAATTAAAGAGAAAGCAAAATAAAAAGAAAAAATTTTTCGAGAAGACCCCTTTCATCCTCTTTTAAAAACTCATAAATTACATGGTAAGGATAAAGATTGTTGGGCATTTTGGATTGATTATAAATTTAGAATAAAATTTATTTTTCTTTCAGAAAATGAAGTTTTGTTTTTAGATATTGGGCCACATAATATTTATAAATAATTAAATTAACGAATTACGAATTAACGAATTTTCAACTCGCTAACTAAATAAATTTTAATTGTTAATATTTTAATTTTGTAATATAATTATTTTATGAGTAATAAAATTCTTACAAAAAAAGAAGAATCAATAGTAAAAATTTTGAGAGAATTGAGAGAGATTAATAAAAATCTTCGAAAACTTTTATTAATAATTCCTGAAGAGAGTTTAAATGAATATGAAGATGCTTCTCAGATTAAAAAAGCTCTCCGGAGAGCGGTGAAATTATATCCACCAAAATGAATATCATCGAGACCGAAGATTTTAAAAAAGATTTTAAGGATTTACCTATCAGTATAAAAAAACTTTTTCAAAAACAGAAAGCAATTTTTAAACAAAATTGGCTTGATCCAAGATTACATACTAAAAGAAAAGGTGTTTATGGATAAAATTAGCGAATTAACGAATTAAAAAATTGTAATTCAGTAGTAAGACAATTGTAATTAGTTGTAATTTTGTGGTATAATAAAAATTATGAAAAAGGAAAAAAGAAGAAAAATATTATCAAAATTTAAGGGTCTGACATTGCCTCTTTTTGTTGAGAAAGATAGAGATGGTTTTTATGTTGTTGAATGTCCTGTTTTAGAAGGTTGTTATACTCAAGGGAAAACAATTGATGAAGCCCTGAAAAATATTAGAGAAGTAATTGAAATTATTTTAGAAGAAAAAGAAGCGCAGGAATTTTTAAAGTCCTATCATCCTTCAGAAATAAGCTTACACACAATTACTATTTGATTTTATGAAACTACCACTTCTCTCTGGAAAAGAAATTTGTAAAGCCCTAGAAAAGCTTGGGTATATAAAGGTAAGACAAAGAGGCAGTCATATTCGCTTGAAATGTCCTGGAAGAAAATCTGTTACTGTGCCTAATTATAAAGAAATTAGTCGAGGTCTTTTAAGAAAGATTTTAAGAGATGCCGAGATTTCTATAGAAGAATTTTTAAATTTATTAGAATAATAAAAGTTAAATAATTTTTCAACTAGTTAACTAAATAATTTTTTATTTTTTTTAATTCTAATTCTGTCCGCGTTTTATATGATATTTTATGGCTAAAAATAAACAAGCAACAATTATAGATGTAAAAGAAATATTAAAATCTCGAAAAACTTTACCAAAAAGCTGGATTAAAGCTGCTGGTCTTTTGAAGCATAAAAAAAGGATTTAGAGAGACATTTAAAAAAAATTCGATCTGAATGGGATAGAAATAAATATTCGTGATTTTAAAAGAATACCATATCTTAAAATAATTAAAGTTTAACATTTTGATTGCTATATAAAATATAAAAATTAACAAACTTTAAACTCTTTAACTCGCCAAACTTGCTAACTAAATAATTTTTTAATTTTTAATATTCTTTAAGCTTATGGTATAATTAAATTATGGCAAACATAATTATTTCTAAAAAACAATATCAAGAATTGCTTGATAAGGCTTTACGTTATGAGTATTTACGAAGTATAATGGAGGAAAATATTTTTAGCCCACCCCCAACAAAAAACATTGAAAAGATAATCAAAGCTTTTGAAAGAACAGGAATTTATAGTAAAGAATTTATTAAAAGTTTAAAGAGAGGGCTTAAGCGTTCTTCTTATTTTAAAAATGAAAATTCTTCCTCTTCATCCAGAAATTAAAGAATATCTTAAAAAGAGAAATTTGGAGAAAAAATTTGAAAAACAAAAAAGGCTTTTTGAGAAAAATCCCTTTCATCCCATTTTGAAAACAGAACTTTTAGAACCAAAGAAAATGAGAATTTGGAGTTTTAGAATTGATCGTAAATATAGAGCAATTTTTATTTTTAGAGAAAAAGGCGTGGTTGAAATTATTGATGTTAATGACCATTATCAATAATTTTTGGAATGGCTAAAGAGTCCGTGTTAATTTTTTTAATAATAAGGTAGAAAAATTTCGAGGTTGCCGTCTAAAACTTCCTCAAGATTTTGAGTTTCTTTATTTGTTTTGTGGTCTTTTACTAATTTGTATGGATGGAAAATATATGATCTTGTCTGGTATCCCCAACTTGGTTGAATATCTTTTTGTTTTAATTCTTCTATTTTTTTTACATTTTTTTCTTTTTGAAGTGCTATAAGTTTAGATTTTAAAAATAACAATGCTTTTTGACGATTTTGATATTGAGATCTTTCTGATTGGCAAACAACAGATAAATTTAATGGTTTATAAGTAACTCTTACTGCAGTTTCAACTTTGTTTACATTTTGACCTCCAGGGCCTGATGATCTAAAAAATTCAAATTCTAAATCATTTTCATTTATTTCAATTGGTTCTTCTTCTAAAATTGGAATAACTTCAACAAGAGCAAAGCTTGTATGTCTTAGTTTTTTAGCTGAAAATGGGGAAATTCTAACTAATCTATGTACACCACTTTCGTTTTTTAATATCCCATAAGGATAATCATTTTCAACTTCAAAAGAAATATTTTTATAACCCCCATATTCATTTCTATGCTCATGAGTTATTTTATATTTAAAGTTAAATTTTTCGAAAAATTTTTGATACATTCTTGCTAAAATTGCGACCCAATCTTCTGCGTCTTTTCCTCCAACTCCAGCGTAAATTGAAAGTAGTGCTTTATTTTTATCATAAGGTTCATTAAAAATTAATTTTTTAGTTAATTTTTGAATTTCTTTCCTTAAATTATCTATTTCGTCTTCTTTGCATTCTTCTATTTTCTTTTCTAAGTTTTCTATCTCTTCAATTATAGATTTATTTTTTTGGTAATCTTTTAATATTTCTTGGTTTTCTTTTTCCCAAAATTTTGGATTATTTATTTCAAATTCAATTTCTTTTGTTTTTTTAAAAATATCAGCATAATTAATTTTCTTTTTTAAAAAATCAAGATCGTTTTTGAGATTTTCTTTTTTTTGTTCAAATTCAAAAGACATATTAGTATAATTATTGATTAGTATAATATTGAAAATACTTTATATACTGGTTCTGGTTTTTGATAGAGAATATTTATTTTAGAAATGCTACCCGGAGTAGGGCCTGTTTCTATTTGCTCGATGATTCTATCTAAAATAGATTCTTTTCCTTGAAAAAGCATTTCAACAGACCCATCTGAAATATTTTTAACATAACCAACAACTTTAAATTGATCAGCAATATTTTTTATAAAAGCTCTCATCCCAACGCCCTGAACATAGCCAAAAATTTGAACTTTAACTTCTAGAAAATTTTTTTGAATATCCTCAAATGTAATAGATTTTTCAACTTCAAATGGTCCAACTCTTTTTCTTAAAAGTTTAAAAACATAACCACCACATTTAAGTTCATTACCTAAATCATTTGCAAAAGATCTTACATAAAAACCTGCGCTACTTACTATATTTAATTTTAAAAATGGCCAATTATAGTTTATAAGTTCTATTTTTTTTACTAAAACTTTTTTTGGTTTTAATTCTGGTATTTGTCCTTTTCTAGAAATTTCATAAGCTCTTTTTCCTTTTATTTTTACAGCACTAAATATTGGTGGTATTTGATCAATAACACCTTTAAATTTTTGTAATGTTTCTAATATTTCATTTTCTTTTGGAATATTTTTAACTTCAACTTTTTCAATTGGACCTTCTGCATCAAAAGTTTTACTTCTTTTTCCAAGCTCAATTGTAACTAAATATTCTTTTTCCATTTCTTTTATCTCATCAAGATCTTTTGTAAATTCATTGAAAGCTAAAATTAAAACACCTTCGGCTAAAGGGTCTAAAGTGCCACCATGCCCAACCTTTTTATTAGTGCTTTTTCTAAAAAAGTCAACTATTTCAGCCGATGTTTTTCCTACTGGTTTATAAAAATTTAAAATTCCCTTCATGTTTTTATGATTCAGATTTACAGAAAATAATTTATTCTTTTTAATTGTTTAATTTGTTAACTTAAAGTTTCTATTTTTATTTCTTTAATTTTTAAAAAACTTTTATCCCTCGTGACTAAAATTGATTTAGTTTTAAAAGCAGTAGCAGCAATTAAGCTATCAGCCATACCTAATTGGTATTTTTGAGTAAGTTTAGCTGCTTCTTTGACAAGCGAAGAAGTAATAGAAATAGGAGGCAAAATACTAAGTAATTTTTGAATAATTAATTTTTGGGATGAAGAAATTTTCCTACTAGCCAAAAGTTCATACTCAGTAATTACAGAAATTGAGGCTTTAATTTCTTTGTTTTCAACCTTTCTAAGAAAATTTGTTGCCTTCTCTTCTCCTACTCTAAGATGATCAATAATTATGTTTGTGTCAATTAAATATCTCATAGTCCTATTTTTTTCATTCTTTTCTCCCATCTTTTTCTTAATTTTTTTTGATATTTAACTCCTTTTTCAAATTTACTTCCTAAAATTCCTTTACTTAAATCTACAACACTTATTCTTGAAAATTTAGGGACAGATATATCAAACTTAATTTTCTGAAGTTCTTCTTCTAACTTTTCTATCTTTTGGCGTATTTCTGAAAATTTTATTAATGATTGATTAGCCATAAAATAATTATATCACAAAATTATATAAATGCGAACCTATACAAACTTGAAACGAACTCATACAAAATTTAATAACGCGAACCTATGCGAACCTGAAACGAACTAATCAAACCTAATTAATAATTAATTTATCAGCGTTCATCCGTGTTGTATCCGCGTTCATCTACGGTTGTGTTATAATTTAAACTATTATGGGGAAAAATAATTTGACTAAGTTTGAAGAGAATTTTTTAATTGTTTTTTTGATTTTACTTATTTTTATAATTTTAATCGATTTTTCTCATTTTTTCAACAAATACATTTATCTTCCTGATTTTTTAAATTTAAAATTTAAATTAGGATTAGATCTTGCTGGAGGTACTATTTTAACATATTCTGCAGATCTTAGCAATATTAAAGATGAGGATAAAAAAGAAACTATGGAAATATTAAAAGAAGTTATAGAGAGAAGAGTAAATTTATTTGGGATTAATGAACCTAAAGTTACATACTCTATTGTAGAAAATACGGGGCGTTTATATGTTGAGCTTCCTGGAATTAAAAGCCCTCAAGAAGCAATTGAGAAAATAGGAGAGACTCCTTATCTTGAATTTTATATTCCGCAAACATCAACAGGTAGTACTTCAACAATTAATTTTGTCCCAAGCGGATTAAATGGAAAATATTTAAAAAAAGCTCAAGTTGAGTATGTTTCTGGTTTAATTGAGCCAGTTGTTTCCTTGAGTTTTGATGAAGAGGGTGCAAAAATATTTAAAGAATTAACTCAAAAATATCTTGGACAACCAATAGCAATAGTTTTAGACGGAAAAATTATATCGTCTCCTGTAGTAAGAGAAGTGATAGAAAATGGCAATGCGCAAATAAGCGGTAAATTTTCTTTTAAAGAAGCTCAACAACTTGCAAGAAGATTGAATGAGGGTACATTACCTGTTAAAATGGAAATAGTTGGGCAACAAACAATTTCAGGAAGTTATGGTAAAGATTTTGTTTCTCTTATTTTAAAAGCCTCATTTTTTGCATTTTTAACTATTGCTATCTTTATGATCATTTACTATCGTTTTAGTGGTTTAATTTCATCTTTAGCTTTATTAGTTTATGCAATTTTAAATATTTTTATTTATAAAGCTTTTGGAATTGTTTTGACATTAGCTGGAATAGTTGGTTTTATTTTATCTATAGGTATGGCTATTGATGCAAATATATTAATTTTAGAAAGAATGAAAGAAGAAAAAAGGGGAGGTAAAAGTGGTATTGTTCTAATAAATGATGCATTTAAGAGGGCTTGGACTTCTATAAGAGACTCAAATATTACAACTTTAATTTCTTCTGTAGCTTTGTATTTTTTGACATCTTCGTTTGTAAGGGGTTTTGCATTGACTTTGGGTATTGGTGTTTTAGTAAGTATGTTTACAGCAGTATTTTTTACAAGAATTTTAATGATTAAGTTAATAAAAAATTAAATAATGCGAACCACGGATAAATACGGATTCAAAACTGATAATAGCGGATATCTAAAAAATTATCCGAGTAAATCCGTTTCAATATCCGGATAGATCCGTATAGATCCGTTCAAAAATCCGTATAGATCCGTTTCAATATCCGCATAAATCCGTGGTACCGTGGTAAAAAACATGAGTGAAACAACAAAAACTGGAATAATTGAAAAAAGATTGATTTTTTATCTTATATCAATTTTATTAATTGTTGCTTCTTTATTTTTTATTTTTAGTTTTAAATTTGAAAAATCTATAGATTTTTATGGTGGTGCTCAAATAGAAATTTTAATTAAAGGTAATTTGAATGTTTTAGATTTTAAAAATAAATTTGAAAAATTTGGGCTTAAAGAAGTTTTAAATGTTGAAGGAGAAAGGTATATATTAAAGTTTAATCAGATGAGTGAAGAAGAGCATCAAAAGTTTTTGGAAGAATTAAAAAAATATTATGATTTTACAGAAGAAAGTTTTACAAATGTTAGTTCTCTTGTTGGTAAAGAATTAAGAAAAAAGACATTTTCAGCAATTTTAATTGTTCTTATTTTAATATCTCTTTATATAACTTTTGCTTTTAGGAAAAAAGTAAAACCTATAAGTTCCTTTATTTTTGGTTTAGCAACATTAATTGCTCTTTTTCATGATGTTTTAATTAGTTTGGGATTTGTGGCTTTTAATAGATTTAGTTTTGATATAAATATTGTTGTTGCAATTTTGACTTTAGCTGGTTTTTCAGTTCATGACACAATTGTTGTTTTTGATAGAATTAGAGAAAATATAGCACTTGGCAATAAAAAGAATATAAATTTAAAAGAAATAATAAACTTTAGCATAAAACAGACAATGGCAAGATCAATTAACACCTCATTAACTACAATTTTAGCTTTAATAGTTAGTTACTTTATTTTTGGTTATTATGTTAAATCATTAATATTAACTTTGATTTTTGGAATAGTGATTGGAACTTATTCTTCTATATTTATTGCATCACCACTTGTTTATGAATTTTACAAAAATAAGTTAAAATAAATATTGCAGAAATTTTAAAATGGGAAATTAAAGAAAATTTAAAAGTGGGATAAACAAAATCAGTTAATAATTTAAAAACAGCCAGCCATTAGCTGAAATTAAAAATTTATGAATTTTACAAAAATAAGTTAAAATAAATATTATGAAAATACAATATTTTTTTAAAAAAATAGAAAATCCTGAGCCTTATAAAATTTATTTTGAAGGGAAATTAAAAAGAATTAAAAAATTTTTTCCAAAAAAAGAGGAAGTAATATTAAATATAGAATTTTCTCACCCAACTAAAAGAAAAAATTTTTATGTTGAATTTAATTTAGGTCTTAATCACAAAAAAAATATTAGAGCAACTTTTGAATCTTCTAATCCGTTTGAGGCTATAGATAAAGCTATAGATAAACTTGTTGCTCAACTTAAAAAATTAAAACTAGAACCAAATAAGTAACTTAAAAATGATTAAAATTTTTAAAAAAGATCCTCTTAAAGATTTTTATCCTATCTTACAGCAAGTCAATGAATTTGAAAAGGAATTAGAGAAAAAAAGCGATGAAGAAATAAAAGAAGAATATTTGAAAATTAAGGAAAAAGTTAAAAATGGTGAGGATAAAGAAAAATATCTTTCAAGAGTTTTTGCCCTTGTAAGAGAAGCAAGTAAAAGAACATTAGGACAAAGGCATTATGATGTTCAAATTTTAGGTGGAATTGCTCTTTCGAAAGGTAAAATTGCTCAAATGCTAACAGGAGAAGGTAAAACCTTAACAGCAACTCTTGCGGCAGCTTTTCATGCATTGGAAGGAAAAGGCGTTCATATTGTAACTGTAAATGATTATTTAGCAAAAAGGGATACTGTTTGGATGGGGCAAATTTATAATTTTTTAGGTTTAAGTGTTGGTTGTATTGTTGAAAATGAAAGTTATCTTTATGATCCATCTTTTATAAATGAAAATTTAGAAAAGAAAAGAGATGAACTTTCAAGTTTTTTAGTTTTTTATGAATACTTAAGACCAGTTACAAGAAGAGAAAGTTATAGCGCAGATATTTTATATGGTACTAATCATGAATTTTGTTTTGATTTTTTAAGAGATCATCTTTCTTTTGATAAATTTAATGTTGTTCAAGTTAATTTTGATTTAGATAGTAGAAGTTTTTATTTTGCAATAATAGATGAAATTGATAGTATATTAATAGATGAGGCAAGGACTCCTTTAATTATTTCTTCTTACTCTTCTTTGCCGTCTGAATTTTATATAAAGTTTGATAAAATTGCAAAAAATTTAGAAAAAGATAAAGATTTTGAAATTGATGAGAAAAGAAAAACTGTAAGCTTGAATGAAGGTGGAATAGAAAAAATTGTTAAATTTTTAGGGTATAATCCATATCAAGTTAACGATCTTACAGCTATAAATCATATTATAGAAGCATTGAGGGCAAACTATTTATTTTTTAAAGATAAAGATTATATAGTTAAAAATAATCAAGTTTTTATTGTAGATCCTTTTACAGGAAGAATTTTACAAAATCGTCGTTGGTCAGGTGGTTTGCATCAAGCAATAGAAGCAAAAGAAGGTGTACCTATAAATCCTGAAAACAAAACGATTGCTTCTATTACTTTTCAAAATTTCTTTAAAAAATATAAAATTTTATCTGGAATGACAGGAACAGCAATTCAGTCTGCAGAAGAATTTGAAAAAATTTATGGGTTAGAAGTTGTTGAAATTCCTCCAAATAAACCTTGTATTAGAAAAGATTTACCAGATTTAATTTTTGCAACTAAAGAAGCTAAATGGAAAGCTGTTGTAAAAAAAATAAAAGAACTTTATGAAAAAGGACAACCTGTTTTAGTTGGTACTATTTCCATTGAAAATAATGAATATTTATCTTCTCTTTTAAAAAAAGAAGGAATACCACATCAGGTTTTAAATGCTAAAAATCATGAACAAGAGGGTAAAATTATAGCTCAAGCAGGAAAGTTTAAGACAGTAACTATTGCAACAAATATGGCTGGTAGGGGAGTTGATATAGTTTTAGGAGGTAATCCACCAGATCCAGAAGATAGAGAAAAAGTAATAAAAGCAGGTGGGCTTTTTGTTTTAGGGACAGAAAGACATGAGGCAAGAAGGATTGATGATCAATTAAGAGGAAGAAGTGGAAGACAAGGAGATCCTGGAGAAAGTCAGTTTTTTGTTTCTTTAGAGGATGATCTTATTAGAATTTTTGGAGGAGAAAAAGTTAAGGAAATTATGAAAAAATTAAATTTTCCAGAGGATCAGCCAATAGAAAATAAAATGGTAACTAAAATAATTGAAGAAGCGCAAAAAAAAGTAGAAGGTTTTAATTTTGATATAAGAAAAAGTCTTTTGGATTATGATGATGTTATTTCAAGACAAAGAGAAAGTATTTATAAATTAAGAGAAGATATTCTTTTTGAAAAAATAGATCCTATTGATTTTTTAAAAAAAGCATTTAGTGAATTTTATGAAGAAAATAAAGAGGATAAAAATATTTTAGAATTTGTTTTTGAGATTAAAGAAAATTTAGAAAATGTTAATTTAGAAAGTATTTTTGAGAGCAAAATAGAAAAAATAAAAGAATTTTTTGAAGAAGAAGATAAAAATTTTAAAGATGCCTTGCGCGTTGCAATATTGAAATATTTAGATGAACTTTGGGCAGAACATTTAAATTATCTTGAAGGATTAAGAGAAACTATTTATTTAAGGAGTTATGGCCAAAAAGATCCATTGGTTGAATTTAAAAAAGAAGCTACTTTAGCATTTTCAAGTTTTAAGCAATTTTTAAACTTTAATTTGCTTTATTTTATTATGAGAGTAAAAACAGAAAAGACTTATCCTAAAGTTGGAAGAAATGATCCTTGCCCTTGTGGTTCAGGTTTAAAGTATAAAAAGTGCCATGGAAGATAAATTTGAAGTCAAAATTGAATCTTTTACAGGCCCACTTGATCTTTTGCTTAAACTTATTGAAGAGAAAAAACTTGAAATAGATAAAATTAGTCTTGCAAGTTTAACAAATGATTATTTAGAGCATTTTCAGAGGTTTCAAGATAAAATTCCTTTAGAAGAACTTTCTGACTATCTTTTAATTTTTGCAAAACTATTACTTTTGAAATCTTCTATATTAAGTAAAACTCAAATACAAGAAGAAGAATTAATAGTTCAATTAGAGCATTTTGTTCATGTTAAAGATGCAAGAGAAATTTTAAGAAAATTTTTAAGAAAGTCAAAAAGTATGTATGAAAGAGAATCATTTTTAAAATTTTTTGCTCCACCTAAAATAGAATTGAAAGATTTAGAAATTGCTTTAAATAATTTCCTGCAAATATCTTTTGATATTCAAAAAATAGAATTTAAAGAGATTATTAAAATTCAAGAAGCTATAGAGAAAGTTCTTGAAATTTTAAATAAAATACCAGAAATTGAATTTTTCGATATTTTAGGAGAAGTAAAAGATAGTGAGAATTTTAAAAAAATAGCTATTGCTTATTTTTTGGCAATTTTGACAGTTTGGAAAGAGAGAAAAATTGAGGTTGAACAAAATGAATTATTTGGTAAAATTTTTATAAGAAGAAAAAATGAATAAAGAAGAAATTAAAAAAATTTTAGGCGGAATTATTTTTTTATCTCCAAAACCAGTAAATATTGATAATTTATTTACATTTTTGAAAAAAAATATAGATATAAAAAAAGAAGAAATTTTAGAAATTTTGGAGGAGATTAAAAATGAGTCAAAAAATTTAGGTATTAATTTGATTTCTGATGGTAAAAATTTACAATTTGTAACAGATCAAAGCATTAGTAATTTTATTGAAGATTTTTTTAAAATGGAAATTGAAAAAGAACTATCTCCTGCAGCAATTGAAACTTTAGCTTTAATTTCTTACGCTGGTCCACTTACAAGATCTGAAATTGAAATTTTAAGAGGAGTTAATTCAAGCTATATTTTAAGAGAGCTTTTCATGAGGGGACTTATAGAAAGAGAGCAAAGAGGCGGTATTTTTTATTATTATCCAAGTATTGAATTTTTAAAGTTTTTTGGAATAGAGAAAGTTAGCGAACTTCCAAATTTTCAAGAAATTAACGAAAAAATTAAAAATGTTCTTTTAAAATTTAAAGGAATAAATGATTAAAAAAGAAATTTATCTTGAAAAACCAAGAAAGAAGATTGGCTTTTTTAAAATTTTTATTTCTTTTGTTTTAATTTTATGGATTTTGATATATTTACCACCAAAATTTTATCCTGAAATTTTTAAAGATTTAAAAATTCAAGCAGAATATTTTATAAAAGAAAGTTTTATTATTTTAAGTCAATTTTTAAAAAAAAATTTATCTAAAGTTCAAGATTTTTTTGAAAAACCAATAGTTGGCTACTACCTTTTTTACCAAAAGCTGCAAGATAATATTTTTAAAATTAATAAAATTTTAACTGGATTTTTTACAAAATTAAGCGACTCTATTTTAATATTTAAAGATAAGATTTTTGCTATTTTTTTGAATAAAATTCCAAAAATTGAATTTCCAAAAATTGAAATTTCAATGCCAAATTTTGATTTGCTAAAACCTGATTTGCCAAAACCCGATTTATTAAAAAATAAATTTTTAAGCGAAAAAATTAAAGAAGAAAAGATTAAAAAAGATTCTTTTATTGGGAAAATCTCTTTTGTTGAGTTTAATAAATTTAAAGAACTACCTCAAATTAATAAAGAAATTTTAATTAGCAAAGTTAAAGAAAGTGAATTTAAAGAAGTTTTCTTTAGCAAAAATATTAATAAAGCAGAGAATAATTTAAAAGATATTTTAAAAGGGCAGGTTGTAAACGAAAATTTAATTAATAAAGATTACAAGATTGTTGAAAAAGAAGATGATCAAAAAAATTTAGATAAAATAAAATTAAACAATCTTCCTCAA
>JAPYWP010000062.1 GCA_028276315.1 Minisyncoccota bacterium
AAAATTTCTAATTAAATTATAATATATAAAAAATTATGAATCAAAAATCAAAATATCAACCTCATATTCCTAAAAACAAGAAATATTTAAGCAAAGTTAAAAGATTAATAAAAAATAAAAAATCTTTTGAAAAAATACATTTTGAGTATCTTACAGATGTTTTGAAACTATTAGGATTTTCAAAAAATCCATATTCTATGATTTCTTTAAAAAATCCTAATAATAAAAATCTTATAAGTCTTGTAAGAGAATCTTTCGAAAAAATAAATAATACTAAAATAGATAAAAAAATTAAAGATAAAATTTTTATTTTATGGAATTATTTGACAAAATATGATAAACTTAAAAAAGCTGAACTTATATTTGTATTTGGGGGAGGTGGTATTAATAGAGTTAATGAAGCTATAAAATTATACAAAAAAGGTTTTGCTAAAAAAATTCTTTTCTCTGGTGGTAATCCTATTTATATTAAAAAACATAAAGTTGCAGAATCTAAATATTATGCAAATATAGCAAAAAAGTATAAAATTCCGAAAGAAGATTTAATTTTAGAAACATCGTCTAAAAATACACCAGAAAATGTTGTTAATTCTATTTCTATTTTAAAAAAAATAAATTTTTTACCAAAAAAGATTATTTTAATAACTGTAACTTATCATATGTTACGAGCTTATTTAACTTTTAAATCAGCTTGTGATTGGGATCCAATATTGATCAGACATCCAGTACCCTCGGAAAAATTTAAAAAAGAAAATTTTTTCAAAGATATTAATGGCTGGTCTTATGTATTTTTTGAATATATCAAATTATGGATAGCAAGATTAATGAAGCATTTTTAGAATAAGAAATAAATTTTATAATTATAAAAACATGCCAGAAAAATTAAAAAAACCAGAATTACCACCAAATGTTGTAAAAATTGAAACTAAAGAAGGTATATTTAGAATAGCTTATGGCGTTCATACTGTTCCACAAAAACCAGAAGATGTAAAAGGAACTGATGCAATTATGTTAGAATCTGGTGATTTAGAATATCATCTTGCACCAGAAAAGGCAATAAAGGCTTTGCACGAACTTAGTCAACACACTCAGTATAGAAATATTATAGAAAAAGCAGCCGAGGCTCGCCAGCCTATTTACCTAACTGACGTATATGAAGGCTTGGCTCTAGATCTATTAAGAATGTTCTTAGGGGCCACTGAAATGCTGATTGCTTTTGAAGCTTTAGTGTCCTTATATAAACTTGGGCGTGAAATGATAAGAACATCGAAAATGACTAGGAGAGATTTTTTAAAATTAGTAGGAAAAACTTTTTTAGCAACTTATTTTGGGTCACATTTTGTAGAAACTCTATCGTCGTTGGCTTTTCCTATAAAAGGAGGCATAGATGAAAAAACTGCGATACGGAAAATAAACAGATTTCTGATAAATTTAAACGAGAAGAGTCACCCGGAGGTTTACACAGTTGTGTTGACTTTGCGGAATCTTATTATGGCCCAAAAATTAATCACCATAGCTAAAGAAATTCATAATGAAATAGACGAAAAACCAGAAATTGGGGTAGTGGTAGGCGGTGGACATATAGGGATAGAGAGGGCCTTAAAATTAACTACGAAAGAAAGAATGAACACTATTGGAAAAATTCTGAGTATCCCAGGACTAAAAGGCCTTAGAGAAAATGTGGCTGCTATTGCTCGTTTTGATTATGATCCACAAATCGGAAAATGGCAGTTGACAAAATTTTATAAAGACCCGTCTCTACTCAACTTGGAGAATTAATTACTTTGCCTAAATTTCCTTTAAAATATTTTATGAAGCTCTATATTGGCACTTCTGGATGGCAGTATTATCATTGGAGGGGAAAATTTTATCCTGAAAATTTACCTTCTAAAGATTTTTTGAAATTTTACTCAAAATATTTTAATACTGTTGAGGTAAATACAAGTTTTTATCATTTTACTAAAAAATCAAATTTTGAAAAATGGGTTACACAGATAAATACAGATTTCGAACGGATCAATGCGGATAAAAATTACTAACGGATAAACACGGATTTTGAACGGATCAATGCGGATAAAAATGATTCCCGTATATCTATTCAATCTCCGCATAAATCCGTTTCAAATCCGCATAAATCCGCTGATTTTCTCTTCTCTATCAAACTTCATCGACTTTTTACTCATTTTCGAAAATTAAAATTAAATAAAGATGATAAAAGAATTTTAAAAGAAACAATTGAAAGTTATAAAGTTTTAGGAAAAAATTTGGGGCCAATTCTAATCCAACTCCCTCCAAGCTTAAAGAAAGATTTAAAAGTTTTGGAAAGATTTTTAAAAAATTTTGAGAACCACGGATCAACGCGGATTTTAAAACGGATAAACGCGGATGATTTTAAACGCGGATTAACACGGATGAACGCGGATAAAATATCCCTAAAATTAGCGATTGAGTTTCGTCATAAATCTTGGCTTGATAAAGAAACTTATAATTTTTTAAAAAAGAAAAATGTTGCCTTTGTTATTTCAGATTCACCTCGTTGGTCTACTGATATTGTTAAAACAGCAGATTTTGTTTATATAAGATTTCATGGAAAACCGCGCATTTTTACTTCGAAATACGAAAGAAAAGAACTTCAAAGATATGCAAAAGAAATAAAAAAATTAAAACCAAAAATTTTATTTGCTTATTTTAATAATGATGCCGAGGGTCACGCTATTGAAGATGCTTTAGAATTTCAAAAACTTTTTTAATCTCTTCTCCTTCTCTTAAAATTTTAATTTTCTTTTCTCTCAAGTCAATTAAAGTTGATGGCTTTGAAATTAAATTTCCTCTATCTAAATAAAAAACTTTATTACCAAAATATCTTTTTGCTTCTTTAATATTTTTTGCTGGTTCATACCCCTCCCAATTTGCTGAAGGAGCAATAAGTGGACCAGAAATTTTTAGAATATTTAAAATTAATTTGTTTTTCACAAGTCTAAAAGATAAAGAATTAGTACCACGATGAAGATATTTATACGCGGATTTACGCGGATT
>JAPYWP010000063.1 GCA_028276315.1 Minisyncoccota bacterium
AAAAATAATTAAACAAAAACCCAATCCCAACTATAATCAAGATAAAAATTATTATTAAAATTATTGTTATTTTATCTATTTTCATATTATCTTACTTCTATATGAATTGGATTTCCTTTGGTGGTTGGATAATTCTTAAATAATATACTTTGACCTCCCGAAGAATCACTTATTAAATAAAAAATAAATTTTTCCACAAAAGAGCAATAAGTTCTATTGTTTAAATTAACCTTATCACATTCACAAAAATTATTATTTAAACTATAATTATTATTTCTTAAATCTTCCAATTTAACACCGCTTTTTAAATTTACCCCCTTTAATTTACTTAAACAACTATAAACAACATCTCCTTCTTCGTATTCAATAACGAAATCTTTAATATTAGGATTGTCTGCAATTTTTGTAATATATACCACAAAGTTAGTTACATAATTCTCGTACTGTGTACTAATAGTTCCTTCTGATACTTTTCTTAAACTGATATCTATAGCCATTCCATTATAATGGTTTTTATCTATATGAATATGTCCAGGAGGGAATGCTTCTGTAATATGAATTTTAAGAGGTACGGCTGAAGTATAATCTGATTTGTGACTATTAACCGAATCCACTAATGGATTTTCGAAATTTTTATGTAATAAAATAGCTTCATTATCGGAACTAATTGAAACAACATTATATTTTATTTTATATTTTAAATCTTTTATAAAAGTTAAACTTTGGAAAGAAAATTTTGGGAGTCCAATTTTTATTTTTGTTAAACGTGCTCCATCATAGACAATACTCTCATATAATTTTTTATTTTTTTGGGAATCGAAAAATTTTTTAGAAAAAGTTTTTTCGAAAGCTTCTTCCCATGAAATATATACATAGCTACGTCCTGTGATTTTACTTATTATAACGCCACTAGAAGGTTCAACAATATATAATTTCAAGTATCCATCGGGTTCTACTAAAATTTGATATCCTACTCTTTGAACAAAGCTATATTTATCTTGCCCTCCAATTCCTAAAGCTGAATCAAGAGTAGAAATAAAAGTATTATAATTATTTTCATCTGCGCTTGAGATATTACTTATTAATTTGTCTATATCAACATCCGCAATTTCTTTCCTAAAATCTTTTTCTAAATTTGCAAAAAATTTAGCCATCAAAAGTATAAAAAAATTTACTTTAAGTTTCTCTTTAATTTTCGAATCACAACCACTATAATCTTTTTCTATACAATCTAAAATAGCATTTGTAGTCGTATTTAAATCAACAGCTGCCTTTGCTAATGTGCCTTTTATTAATTCATCTTCTATGGAATAACCCCCAGATGATTCAATGTTTATAGAAATTACATCTCCTTGTTTTAGGGCTAACAAATACAAAAGCATAATTTTTAGTTTTAGTAATTCTACTTCATTCTCTGGTAAATTTATTCCTGGTGCCTGGGAAAGTTCGCTTATTTGAACAAGTTTTATTTTTGGCATTGTTAGTTCTTCGTTGATTTGATTAAAAATAAAATTAGATAAAAGTAAAATTATAAGACCAATTAATGACATTAAAACTCTTTTTTTAGCTTTTGCAACAAGACTTGGAGCAGGACCAGCAAAAATATACAATATTCCAGAAATTATTAAAGAGACAACAGTAGCCACAATTCCAAGACCAAAGATAAATTTAAATATTGTTGGCGTAGTTGTTGCCGGTAAACCTGGAAGCCCAAACTGAGGCGCATATTCTATTGCTTTTTGAGCAAAAGTTTCTTGAATATTAAAAATATTCATATTAATATTTTATACTTAAATTTTCTAATGGATTTTTTTTGCTTGAAATCATTAATGTTGTACCTGTAAGATCGCCAGAAAATTTGTTTGATTTAACTTCTTCTCCGTTTTTTAACCAGGAAATTTCAAGATCTTTTGCTATAAAATAAAAAGGAAATGCAATAAAACTGCCAGAATTTTCTTTTTTAAAAATCGGTGGTTCTGAATCTTTAACAACTACAACTTCTCTTTTTGGAAAATAAAAATTCCAACTTTTCTCAAAAAAACCAAAGCTTGTAGGAATTTTTGCATTTATTTTAAAGCTACTTGTATCTGGTGGCATCATTATTTTAATTTTATGGTGATTTTTATTTGAATCAAAAACATAATTTAAAAATTTTGGACTAATAGATATAAAAATTCTTGAATTTTCTGGTGTTAAAATTTTATCTTCATCTTTAATTTCCCAATCAAAAGAAAGATAAATATAGGAAAAATTAGTTGGCATTAATTTCCCAAAAAACCATTTTGGTTTTTGTTCATCCACTCTCCAAGAAAGATGAAACCAATCCTCAGCAAAAACAAAATTAAATAAAAATACAAAAATTACTGCAAAAAAAATTTTCCTCATAAAAATATTTTAATAAAAAAACTAAAAATTTGCAACAATTTAAATTTTTAATTTTTAAAGAGAACTTTCTAATTTTACAATAACCAAATTTTTTATTTTCTCAACTAAATTGCGTTGATTTAATGGTAAAAATTTTGTTAAATCATTTCTAATTTCAAATTGAGGGAAATCTTTAATTCTTTTAATTAATTTCTCAAGATTAACAATTTTTTTGTAGTATTTCATTTTTTTATTAACTAAATTCCAATCAATAGAAACTCCTTTTGAAAGCAAAAAGTAAAGGTCAAAAATATCCCTCCCTCTTTTTCTTGTCATAACTGCTCTTATTTTTTCTGCTAATATTTCTTCAATTTTTAAATGAGGAATTTGGGGTAGCGGACCAATGGGCAAATTTGTTTCAATAAAAGAAACATCTGTTAAATAAGGTTTTTCTCTTAATGAAATATCTAATCTAATTGTTAATGGAAAATTAATATCTGGAATTTTTATAAAGATTCTTCCAATAAAAGAATTAGCAATTGTTCTTTCTTCTCTAAAAGCTACTTCGTCTATTTCTTTTTTTAAATCCTGAATTGTTTTATTAATTAAAATTTTTAATTTATCCTTTTTTAAAACACTAGTAAAATCTAAATCTTCTGAAA
>JAPYWP010000064.1 GCA_028276315.1 Minisyncoccota bacterium
CTTTCATACTCTATATATCTTTCTTACGAAAATCAAAAATTAGTTGAGATTGAAGATGATATTAAGCTAAAACTAATTCAAGTTATTGATGCTATCGATAAAGATATTTCTCAAATATTTAAATTATATATGGAAGAAAATACTTTTATTTGCCTATATAATTTAACAGATTATCAAAAGCTTTGCATAAATAACTTAAATAACTTTTATATAGAAAAAAAATCAATAAGTCCAGAAGTTGTTAGAATCTTTGAAGGAAGAAATCAGTCTGGAAGTTTGATTTTGTACGGTTATAGATACAAATCTCAAAAAGAATATTTCATAGTAATTGGCAAAGATGAAAGTTATCTTAAAAATGATTTAGAAAAGCTAAAAAAATCGATTTTTTATTCAATCGCCTTTGTAATAATGCTATCGGGCTTTTTAGCTTACTCAGTTTCTGGAAGACTTTTAGAGCCAATCAAGAAAAATAAAGAAAATCTTGAAAATGTTTTGAATATAATCTCTCATGATTTAAGAACGCCAATAACTATCATCAAAACCAATTTTTACTTGATGAAAGCTAAAAATTTTCAAAATATTGAAAATAATATAAATCAGATAGATAAAAATCTTAGTTATATTCAAAATATACTAACAAACATAGAAGCTTTAAAATCTATTGATAAAAAAGAGATTGAAGAAATTAATATAAACCATCTCGTAAAAGATGTTTTAGCTAAGTTTGAAAATAAGATTCAAGAAAAAAATTTAAGGATAGTATTTTCAGAAAAAGGTCAAATAAACATAAATGCCAATTACGTAGACATGGAAGTATGTTTTTCTAACTTGATTGAAAATGCCATAAAATATAACGAAAAAAATGGAATAATAGAGGTCGAATTCGATAAATCAATAGTTAAAATAAAAAATTCAGGAAAATCTATAAATAAACCTGAAAAAATATTTGAAAAATTTTATAGAGAAGACAGTGCTGGAACCATAGAAGGCCTTGGCTTAGGATTATCTATAGTTAAAAAAATATGTGAAAAGTATGGTTTTAAAATAAGCTATAGCTTTAGAGATAACATGAATAATTTCATAATCAAGTTTTGATAAATAAGCCACAAATCGAGTGAGAAATCGGGAATTTTGATAATACTAAAGCCTTCAGAAGTGAAGGTGCTCTAAAATTCCTGTAGGTTGAATAATATATGCGTAAAGTAAGCTTACCTTTGCTAGTCATCACTTTATGTATGGGCAGCACATGAATTGCCCAATACCCATCAGTCTATAGCTTTCTTACTTTTAAAATTCTATAACTGTATTTAAGAATATTGTAATCTTTTGGAAGACTGCTTGCAAAAATCCGCATCGTCATTTTACAGTCGGCGAAGAATCTCTTTTTTCTTTTCAAAAAATCAAAACATAAGATCCTTCAGTCTTTGGCTTCAGGATGACAAAGAACGACCTAATGGTGTCATTCTGAGCGTAAGCGAAGAATCTCATGTTTTTCTTTTCAAATCAAAAAATCAAAAGAGGAGATTGTTTGGATAAAGTCCTCAGGATGACACGGAAAGGTAAACTTGCAAAAATTTTGGAGCACTCTTATCTTTTAGATTTCTCACTCCAAGCTATGAATAAAAATTAATGTTAAATTACTACTTTGTTCCTTCCTAATTCTTTTGCTTTGTATAGTTTTTCATCTGCTTCTTTTATTATTTCATTAATATACTTACTTTTTACTTCAGCTAAGCCAAAGCTCGCAGTTATTTTTATTTCTTTACCACCGTAATGTAGCGGGTTTTCTTCAAGGTCTTTCCTTATTCTTTCTACAACCTCTACAGCATCTTTTAATTCTGTATTTGGAAGTAAAATTAAAAATTCTTCTCCACCAATTCTAAATACATAATCAGATTTTCTTAAATTTTTTTTTATAATTTTTACAAAATGTTTTAAAGCTTCATCTCCAGCAAGATGACCAAAAGTATCATTAATTTTTTTAAAGTAATCCAAATCGGCCATGGCAAGTGTAATGGGAGTATCGGTTATTTGGGAAATTTCTAAAAGTCTTTGCATGACTGTTTCAAAACTTCTTCTATTAAAAGCTCCCGTTAAAGGGTCTGTCGACATTTCTAATTTTATGAATTTTGTGTTTAAATATAAAAATTCGTTTCCCATCCAAATTATTATATTTTGAATATTTAAAATTATAAAGTAAAGGTCATTAAATTTTTTGTTTTTCTTATAACTTTCTGCAATTTCAATTAGATTATGAAAATCTTTATGCAAATGTTTTAAATCTTTCATAAGATTTACTTCATTAATATAATCTTTTCCTCTTTCTTTAAGCCATATACCAAAATTGCAGTTTTCATGAGAAACATTGCTGAATGCTTTATTTTCCTCTATTGATAATAAAAAATCCTTAAAATAGTTAATATGAAATCTGTAAGGCTCTGCAAGAAGCGGATGAATTTCCTTAGTTATTATATTTTCTTCTATAAAATTTAATCTATTCTTTAACAAGATTATCTCGTTTTTTAAATACCCTAATGCCAGATGATCTTCCATTTCTTCAAATAGCCTTTCGATTCTTTTTGCTTCTCTTAAATCTAAAGTGTTTGGTAGGTGCGCTATAAAGTTTTTTCTCAAAAAATCAAAAATTGATATTGCTTCATTAAAAATGATTCCTAAGTTAGAAAGGTCAAAACCTAAATCCTGAAGCTGGGAAATTTTATTTTTATCTTCTAATACACCTTTTACCAAGTATTTAATTTTTAAAAATGTTTCTTTACATATTACAGATTTAAAATTTTTCTCTGCATATGTTAGAAGTCTACCAAAAATAATATCAATCTTATCTTCTGAAAATTTAAATCCCATTTTTACCACCTAAATTAATTTTAAAAGGCTTTCAACCCATTTATAGCTTTCAACAGTAAGTTCAGATATTTTATTTTTAGGAATATTAAAAATAGTTATAAATTCATCTATTTTACTTCTATCATTTTTTTCTACAGCTATAGCTAAAGA
>JAPYWP010000065.1 GCA_028276315.1 Minisyncoccota bacterium
ATTAATTTAATTTTAGCTAAAAAAATTTTAACTAAAGCAAACGAAATTTTAGAATCAAAAGAAGATCTTTTTAACTTATATTTAGAAAGTTTTCAAGATAACTTTCCTGAAAATAAATATAGAAAATCAATTTTTGTTGGAATTGATATTTTGTTTTTGATTTTAATTTTTACTTTAATTTTTTATATTGGGATTTCTTTCAAAGGCTATTTAGAACCTCCTAAAGCAACAATTCTGCAAGACGATGAACTAGTTTTTTCCCCTTACTATGTTTTTGATTTTAAAGTAGAGCCAAAAGACTCTGTTGTTTTTATAAATGGTGTTAAAATTTATCCAGATACATTAGGTAATGTTAAAAAAGAAGTTTATCTTAAGGAAGGAATTAATGAGTTTGAAATTGAGGTTGTTAATAAATTAGATAGAAAAATTAAAATAAAAAAGAAAATCATTTATAATAAATAAATGAAAATCATTTATAATAAATAAATGAAGAAAAAAGAAACAAAAAAAGAAGATGAAAAAGATATCCAAGAAATTATAAGGGAAATTAAAGAAGAATTTGGAGAAGGAGCTATAATGACTTTTGTTCAAAAGCCTGTTATTGAGGTTGAAGTAATTTCTACCGGGTGCCCAGCGCTTGATTTAGCTCTTGGCGTTGGTGGGCTTCCAAGAGGTAGGATTATAGAAATATTTGGTCCAGAAAGTTCTGGTAAAACAACATTGGCTCTTGAGGTTATTGCTGAAGCACAAAAAAAAGATGGAAAAGCAGCTTTTATTGATGTAGAGCACGCTCTTGATCCAGAGTATGCAAAAAAAATTGGAGTTGATTTAGAAAAACTTATAATTTCACAACCAGATAGTGCAGAAGATGCACTAAACATTGTAGAAAGATTAGTAAAGTCATCCTTATTTGATGTTATTGTTGTTGATTCTGTTGCTGCACTTTTACCAAGAGCAGAACTTGAAGGAGAAATTGGTGATCAACAAATTGGACTTCAGGCAAGAATTATGTCACAAGCATTAAGAAAACTTACAGGTTTAATTTCAAAAACTAAAACTATTGTTATTTTTTTGAATCAAACAAGAGCAAAAATTGGTGGTTTTGGTTTTATGCCAGGAGGCGCAGAGACAACACCAGGTGGTAAAGCATTAAAATTTTATGCATCAGTAAGAATTGAACTTAAAAAAATAGCTCAAATTAAAAAAGGAGCAGAAATTATTGGAAATAAAATTAAAGCTAAAGTTGTTAAAAATAAAGTTGCTCCACCATTTAGAACTGCTGAATTTGATATTTTTTACAACAAAGGCATCGATGATATTGGAAACCTTCTAAACTTAGCCTTAAAATATGAAATTATTAAAAAATCCGGACAATTTTTAGTTTTTGAAGATAAAAAAATCGGAAGTTCACCAGAAAATGCCAAAAAATTTATTCAAGAAAATAATCTTTACGAAGAAATATTTAAAAAGATAAAAGAAAAAGTTTTAATAAGTTAAATAATAAGCAGTAAATTATTCACATTTACTGCTTATTGCCGAAATAAAATAATATGACCAAAACCACAAAAACAATATTAGGCTTAGTTATATTAATAATTATTGTTTTAGCTATTTATTATGGAGTTAGTAAAAAACAAATTCCTACTACAGAAAAAGAGCCAATTAAGATTGGGGCAATATTTGATCTTTCTGGTCCTGTTGCTTTGTATGGAAATGCTTATAAAAGAGGAGTAGAATTAGCTGTTGAAGAAATAAATAATCAGGGTGGTATAAATGGGAGGCCACTTCAAATAATTTATGAAGATGATCAATTTGACACATCTAAAGCAGTAACGATAGTAAATAAGTTTATTAATGATAAAATTCGTATAATCTTAACTTCCATGGAGAAAATAAGCAGAGCAATTGTTCCTATTGCAAACCAGAATAAAACGATTGTAATCACCGCTACAGTATTTCCGATGGGAAATTTAAGTAAGTACGTATTTAGAGATTATTGGGATTCAGGAGATCAAGGAACTCTTCTTGCAAAAGCAGCTAATCAAGAAAATATTAATAAGATTGCTATTTTAGGTATAAATGGACCAGACTATCCAATTTTTGTAGATAAGTTTAAAGAAAATTTTAAAGGAGAGGTAGTACTTACTGAAACATACCAATACGGAGAGTTAGATTTTAAAACTCAATTAATCAAAATTAAAAACTCTGGAGCAGAAGGATTAGTTGTGTATTCTTTTCCTCATGAATCTTTTGTTGTTATAAAACAATTTGTTGAGTTAGGGATGGAGAAAAAAATAAAACTATTCGGTGTAGAATTTCACGAAAAACCAGTAATTACTGAAGGAAAGGAATATTTAAAAATTACACAGCCAATTAATATTTGGTATCCAATGTTCAATGATGATTATTTGCCAGGAAAAGAGTTTAGAGAAAAATACAGAAATAAGTATAAAGCAGAACCAATGATTGATTCTGGGTATATGTATGACGATGTTAAAATTCTTGCTGGCGCTTTAAGAGCATGTGATTCAAAAGGTAAAGTTTATGATACCGACTGTATATCAGAAGAATTATTAAAGGTTAAAAATTATAGTGGCGCTGCAGGGCTTTTAAGTTTTGATGAAAATGGTAACTCTCATAGACAAACTCTTTTAGTACAGTATATAAATGGAGAATGGAAAAATTATACAATAAAATAACATGAACAAAACAACAAAAATCATTGTCGGAATAATTGTCGCAATTATTGTCATTGCAGGGATTTGGTATGGGGTGAGTAAAAAACCAACAACTCCAACAGCAAAAGAACCAATTAAAGAAGAAACAATAAAGATAGGTATTTTGGC
>JAPYWP010000009.1 GCA_028276315.1 Minisyncoccota bacterium
GGTTTTTTCTTTAAATGGCAATTCTTATAACATTAAAAATAGAATATACAAAATTGAGCCAGAAATTTTTGAAAAAGAATTTTTAGGAGGTAAAACTGGGTTTTTAAATGAGAGTGGTTTTAATTTTTTTGGTATTTTCAAAAATAGCGAACCAATTGTTTTTATTATTTTAAATGATCCAGTAAATTATTTTTCATCTTTTAGAGAAATTTTTGATTTAATTAATCAAATATAAACATGTTAAAAATACCAAATACTATTAGAAAAATAGCTAATTTTTTTGAAAGTTTTCCTGAAATTGGTCCAAGACAGGCTCTAAGATTAGCATTTTATGTAGCAAGATCAGCAAAAGATTTAATAATTCAAATAGCAAAAGAAGTTCCTAAAATAAAACAATGTCCAAATTGTTTTTATTTTTTTGATGATGATAATGAATTATGTAATATTTGTAGAGATTCAAAAAGAAATAAACAGAAAGTCTGTATGGTTATAAATGAGACAAGTTTAATTTCTATAGAGAATGCTAACTTTTATGATGGTGTTTATTTTATTTTAGGAGATTTTATTTTAGATCAAAAAAGCCTCGCAATTGAAAGATTAAAAAAATTTAAAGAAATTATTAAAAAAAATGAAGTAAAAGAAATTATTCTTTCTTTTCCAATTACATTAGAGGGAAAAATTACGGCAAAAGAGGTTAGGGAAGAACTTTCTTCTTTTAATTTAAAATTTTTTGAGCCTAAAATTGGATTACCTAAAGGAAGTGAAATTGAGTTTGTTGATCCAGAAACATTAAAAGAAGCATTTAAATTTTAAATAACGCGAACCAATACTAACTTGAAAACAAACCAATGCAAAATTTAATAACGCGAACTAATGCTAATTTAAAACCAACCAATACGATAATTTAACACAAACCTATACAAACTTGAAACAAACCAATGCGAACTTAATTAATTTATCCGCGTTTATCCGCGGTATATCTTCATCAGCGTTCATCCGCGTTGTATCCGCGTTCATCAGCGTTATTAAATCTGAGTTATAATATTTTATATCAGTTTTGAAATCCGCATTGTTATTATCCGCGTTGTATCAGCGTTCATCCGCGGTTAATCCAGGGGTGGCGGAGTGGACAATCGCACCAGGCTGTAAACCTGGCGGGCTTTGCCCTACGCAGGTTCGAATCCTGCCCCCTGGACCAATTGGGTGCGTAGCTCAATTGGCAGAGCGTCACGTTTACACCGTGGAGGTTCCAGGTTCGAGTCCTGGCGCACCCACAAAATGGGAGAAGAAATTTTAAGAGAAATTTTAAATGAATTAAGAGAAATTAGTTCAATATTAAATAGAATTGAATCAAAATTATACGAGCTTAATAGTATTATGAAAAGAATGGATTATTATCTTTCTCAAGTTAGAGATGATGTTGATAATATAAGAAATAAAATAAAATAAAATACTACGGATAAATGCGGATTCGGAACGGATTAAATGCGGATATCTAATATTTTATCCGAATAAATCCGTTTAAAAATCCGCATCTATCCGTAGTAAAAAATTATGGAGAAAATTCCGCCACAAAATGAACAAGCAGAGCAAGCAGTTTTAGGTGGTATTTTAATTGATAGTGAAGCAATATGGAGAGTTATAGATATTTTAAAACCAGATGATTTTTATTCTCCAAAACATGAAAAAATTTATTCTGCAATTTTAGATCTAGTTCATTTAAAACAACCAATTGATATTTTAACTTTATCTGATAGACTTAAAGCTTTAGGTATTTTAGAAGAGGTTGGTGGTTTAGATTATCTTACCTATTTAATCAACACTGTTCCTTCAGCATTTAATATATATAATTATGCAAAAATAGTTGTAGATAAAAAAATAAGGAGAGATTTAGTTTCTATATCTAATGAAATTTTTAATTTTGCTTTTGACGAAAGTTTAGCAACAGAAGAACTTTTAGATGTTGTTGAGCAGAGAATTTTCTCTGTAGTTGAAAAATCAAGCCCTTATGAGTTTAAACATATTAAAAATTTACTTGAAGCAGCTTATGAGAGAATAGAAGCTCTTCAAAAACAAGAAGGAGTTAAAAAATATAGAGGTATTCCTACCGGCTTTGAAGAATTAGATAATTATCTTTCAGGGCTTCAAAAATCAGATTTTATTATTTTAGCTTCAAGGCCTTCGCTTGGAAAAACAACTTTAGCTTTAGATATTGCAAGAAATGCAGCAGTAAATTTTAATATTCCTGTTGGGATTTTTTCTCTTGAAATGTCTTCAGATCAAATAGTTGATAGATTTTTAGCTGCAGAAGCTGGAATTTCTCTTTGGAGATTAAGAACAGGAAAACTTTATACAGAGGGTGAGATTAATGAAATGGCGCTTTTAGCTAATGCTTTTGATAAACTTTCTCAAGCTCCAATTTATATTGATGATACTCCAACATTAAATATTTTACAAATAAGAGCTATGGCAAGAAGGTTAGATGCAGAAGTTGGACTGGGTCTTTTAATAATAGACTATCTTCAGCTTATTCATTCTTATAAATCTTATGAATCCAGGGTTCAAGAAATTACAGATATTTCAAGATCATTAAAAGCACTTGCAAGAGAACTTCAAATTCCTGTTTTGGCAATTTCTCAACTTTCTCGAGCACCAGAGCAAAGAGCATCTCAAGTTCCTCGCCTTTCTGATTTAAGAGAAAGTGGATCATTAGAGCAAGATGCGGATGTTGTTTTATTTATTCATAGACCTGATAAAGGAGAAATGAATAATCAAGCTCAAATTATAATTGCAAAACATCGAAACGGCCCAAGAGGAATAGTAAATCTTTATTTTGACTCTGAATGTGTTAGTTTTAAATCTTTACACACTCAAGAAGATTTAGAAGTTTATTAACGCCACCACGGATAGATTCGGATTCAAAACGGATAACAACGGATTAATGCGGATTATAAACGGATTAAATAAGGATAACCACGGATAAATTCGGATTAGGAATGGATAAATACGGATCAATAAAAGATTAGTACGGATTTAAAAATGATAAATATAGATTAAAAAGAATTAGTCAATAAAAATTAATTATCAGCATAAATCAGTTCTGAATTCGCATATATCCGTTTTGGCATAAATCCGTATATATCAGCGGTTGTGGTATAATTTCATATCCGCATTAATCAGTTTCAAATCCGCATAGATCTGTGGTTATGGATTTTGATAATTTCGTTTTAAAAAATATTTTTTTAACTCAGGCTATTAGAATTTTTTTTATTGGAGTAATTTCATTTTTAACATCTCTTATAATTAGTTTTTTTACAATAGAGTTACTTAAAAAAATTAAATTAGGGAAAAAAATTACAAGAGAGGAAGCACCAATTTTCTCTTCTATTCATAGCAAAAAAGAGGGAACAATCACTGGTGGTGGTATTGCTTTTATTTTTACAACAATTTTTATTACATTTTTATTTGCAATTTTAGATAAAATTTATGGGGGTTTTTGGAGTTTTTTAAATTATTTTTCGAGGGGTGAGGTTTATTTGCCTTTTTTAATGATTATTTTAGCAGGTTTAGTTGGATTTATAGATGATATTTTAGGAATTTTAAAAATTGGGTCTAAAAATGGTGGGCTTGGATGGAAAGAAAAATTTATAATTTATTTTGCTTTAGGTTTTTTTGTGACTTGGTGGTTCTATGTAAAACTTTCAAGAGATCATATATTTGTTCCTTTTATTGGCGATATTGATATTGGTGTTTTTTACTTTATTTTTACTTTATTTGTGATTTTAGGATCAATTCATGGTGCAAATTTAACTGACGGGCTTGATGGGCTTTTAATTGGGGTTTCTGCTCCTGCATTTTTAGCATTAATTTTAATTTCATTCTTTAATAATTATTTTAACTTAGCTGCATTTTTAACAGTTTTTCTTTTTTCAATTTTAGGTTTTCTCTGGTTTAATTTCTATCCTGCTAAATCTTTTATGGGAGATGTTGGCTCAGTTTCTATTGGTGTTTTAATTGGCACAGTTAGTTCAATGTTAAATGTTCAATTTTATCTTATATTCTTTGTTTTTATTTTTGTAATTGAAGCTTTATCTGTAATATTTCAAGTTTTATCTAAAAAAATTTTTAAAAAGAAAATTTTTATATCAGCGCCGCTTCATCATCATTTTGAAGCCTTAGGCATAGCAGAGCCGAATATAACATTTAAATTTTGGGTAGTAAATAGCATTTTCTGTGGCTTAGGTCTTATTATTTACTTTATTTCCAAATTGTTATAACTTTGTTATAATATTTAAATTAATCTTGTGCCAAAAAGGCGCAAAAAATTAAAATATGAACTTTAAAAAATTCAAAATATTTGTATTAATAATCATCGTATTAGCTATTTTGGCTGCTGGAGTTTATTATTTGGAAAGAATACTTCCAAAAGAAAGTAAAAAAGAAATTGTAAAAGAGCAAAAAACTGAGGAAATTCAAAAACCAACTAAAATAATAAAAGAGCCAGGTGCTGAAATTGAAATTAAAATTGAAAATGGTGCTTTTTATCCAACTTCAACAAAAGTAAAAGCAGGAGAAAAAGTTTATCTTTGGGTTGAAAATCCTGATAAAAATGAATGGCATGAATTTAAATGGGATAAAGGAATAGAAAATTTTCCCCCTGCAATTGGTTCTATTGGAGTAGAGCAAAAAATTTTATTTACTTTCTATGCACCAAAAGCAACTGGAACCTATAAATTTTATTGCGCTCGAAAAGAACATAATACTGATTTTAAAAATAATAAAGGTGAAATATTTTATTTAATTGTTGAATAAATAAAAAGTCAAAAGTTAAAATTTAAAAGGCAAAAGTGATACAAAATTTTTCGAAATCGTATTGATTTAGCAGACAATATAAATTTTCTAACTTTTCTCCCCCATACCTAATGAATCAATATAGACTTATAAAAATAAAAATTAATTTTATTGTAATAATTTTCTTCGCTTTTTATAATCTTTTCCTTTTCTTAAAAATATATCTATAATTTCAATTCGTTTTTATTTTGGGAATAAAGCAAATAAAACGCGCCATCTTTCAATGCGAAGGCGCCAACCAAACTTAGTTCCTTTTATTTTTTTAATTTGAGGATGAACAAAAGGATCTTTAGATAATTTCTTAAATTCAACATAAAATTTTTCTTTCAAGTTTTTTTGGTAATTTAGCAAATACTTTTTCTGCTCGAGTTTTAATTATAATTTCATACATTCAGTTTATATTTCTTTTTTAATTCATTTAAAGTAATTCCTTTTTCGTCTTTACTCTCCTTTAAAGCTTTTAGATATCTTTCTTTTTCTTCTAATTCTTCTATATATTCTTTTATTTTTTCCCAATCTTGCAATGGTAAAATCACTACTGGCTCCTTTCCTATTTTTATTAAATTTTTAGCAACTTTAACCATAATTTTATTATACCATAAACATAGAATAAATAAAAAGTCAAAGTTAAAAGTTAAAAATCAAAAGGCAAAACATTATTTAGTTAACGAATTTTACGAGCCAACGAGTTGGAATATTCTTATTTCTTTTTGCATTTTTTTATAATTCGTTAATTCGTAATTCGTTAATTTTTAATATCCGCTTTCATCCGAGTACAACAGATTAATTCGGATTCGAAGCTGATAACAACGGATAACCACGGATAAATTCGGATTATAAACGGATTAAATGCGGATAACTACGGATAAATGCGGATTTAAAACAGATTAAATTCGGATATATTTTATCCGAATGAATCCGTTTCAAAATCCGTATAGATCCGTGGTAGCGTTAATTCTTGGCAATAAAAAAAAGGCGAGAGAAAATCTCTCGCCCGAGAAAAATTAGTTTAGGTAGAGTTTTGCTAATCTCAAATTCACTAATTTTTCAATTTTTTTGATAACAATGTTGAACAACTTTTCGTTTATTTTAAATATAATTTCAAGATCATTAAATTCTATCAATTTGTCATCTTTTAAAAAATGATTAAGTTTTTTACTTTCTTCATCGAAACATTTCATTATCATGTTTATCTTGTATAGATAATGTGAAATTTTTTCTATTTCTCTTTTCGAAATCTTATTATAATCATCCCTATCTAAGTCTATACTATCTAACATTTTTTGGAAACTTATACTGATGTTTTTACTATAAATTAAAACTTCAGATAAATTAAAATAAATTCTTATCCTCATCATGATATTTTCCTCCTTTTAATTTTAATTTTTTATTTTCTATCTTTATTAATAAATTATAAATTGGTAATTTTCCACAGAAACTATTTTTATACACATTCACATTTTAGTTGATTTATGTATATCACGAAAAAAGGGAGGCCAATTACAGCCTCCCCAAATCTATGATGAAATGTGCTTATTTATTTTATTAAAAGCATTTTATTTGTCTTTGTGAATTTTGGCGTTCTCA
The DNA here is from genome assembly GCA_028276315.1 of Minisyncoccota bacterium. Taxonomy (GTDB): domain Bacteria; phylum Patescibacteriota; class Minisyncoccia; order UBA6257; family HR35; genus RSWP11. The sequence goes on from JAPYWP010000009.1 coordinate 6,439, forward strand.
ATGTATAGAAATAGACACCGCTTGGTAAGTTCGTTGCATCGAAGTTAACTTTATATTTCCCAGGTTCAAGCTCTTTGTCAATCAAAGTTTCAACTTCACGACCGAGGATGTCATAAACAACAAGTTTTACATTCGCTCTTTCAGGTATATCAAATTCAATTGTTGTGGTTGGATTGAATGGATTTGGGTAGTTTTGATAGAGGTTAAATCGCGGAAGATTATTATTAGGTTCGGATGTTAAAGGAGGTAGAGTTATCATAAATATTCTATTGATGAAACTGCTATTGCCTGTTTGCCAGTCTACAATGTTTTCTATTATATTAAAGACTATAAATTTATCAGAAGGAGGAGAAATTAAATCAATCACGAAAGCGGTTGGACTTTTGGTATACGTGTATATTTTAAGTAAAACTTTTTTATCTTCTGTGATTACTTCAGCAGTCAAATTACCAGTATCAGTAATTCCCCAATAATTAAAATTTTCAATACTTCCTAATGGCCAACATATATTTCTTAGTGTATCCAATATTAAAAAATTAATATCACTATTACTTTCGTTTATAATGAATCGGACATCTTTATAATTAGAAAGCGGGTAAGGATCTATTACCCAATGTCCAGCAAAGTTTTTCATTGCAGGTGCTCCAATTTCAAATTTGAAAGATTTTATATTATAACTATTAACATTAATTGCAACAATAACGCTTCCTTCAACGAAAAACCAAGACGTTAATCTAAAAATACTCCAGTTATTCAAGAAACCTAACCATCCTGCTTGCCAGTGTGGTGCTTCTATATAGCCAATAATTGAATCATCATGCATTGTATAATTTTCATCCCAGTGAAATTTTTTGAATAACCATCCATTTTCACTTTTCCTTAAGACTATTCTATTAATCGGATCAAAACGTAAAGTATTTATTCCTCGATAGGTTGTGTCTAAAGAAATCTTTATTTCATTACCAACTATCGTATACTTTGCTAATCCTAACAAATCTCCACCTCTTTCAACTATAGATGTTAAAGTATCTATAAAATAGTCTCTAAAGTAGCTACTTTCACCAAATCCTTTCCCTTTTAAAAGTTTTTTATCTGGGGTTATTGCAAATACGCTATCTAAGTGGAATATCCAAATTTTTGAAAATGGATCAAGTGTAGGAGTTGCAAAATATTTGGCGTGTTTTTCAAAAATTTTAACAACTGCCCCTTGGGGGTAAGAAAGATTAAAAAATAAAATTAACAATAAAAAAAATTTATACTTCATAACTTTCACCTCCTTTAAATTTTTATCTGTTTTTAGTTTTTATTTTCAATTATCATATTTTATCACAACATTTTATTTTTGTCAATAGTAAAAGCGCGAACCTATACGAACTTGAAACTAACACCCGCGGATAAATGCGGATTCGAAACGGATAACAACGGATTAATTCGGATTAGGAACGGATTAAATGCAGATATTTAATTATTTAATCCGAATGAATCCGTTCCAATATCCGCATAGATCTGTGGTGGCATAAATCCGTTCTAAATCCGCATATATCCGTTGTGGCATATATCCTCCGCGGTATTGACTTTTTTTACAATAATAATAAAATATTTATAAAGATGAAAAAAATTTTTTTGTTAATTTCTTTAATTATTGTTTTGGTTATTTTATTTATTTATGGGTCTCCAAAGATTTTAAGTTCAAAAGATCCTCTTAAAATTTGGGAAAGTGAGGGGGCTAATTTGAGGGTTTTTAATAATTCTTGGGATAAGATAAAAGTTTTAGATGGTAGGGTGGAGAATTTTAAAGTTTATCCTGGTGATATTCAAAAGTATTGGGTAAGAATTGAAAGCGAAAAACCAATTCAAAAAGTTTTAGCTACTGTAAAAACAGATAAACTTGAAAGAGATTTTGAGACAAAAAAATTAAAAGAAGAAATTAAAGACGGAAAATATATTTCTTTATTTTATTTTGAGTGGAAGGTTGATGATGTGACAAAAGATAAAGACTATAGTACTAAATTTGAAATTTCAGATTCTGAAAATAATTCTATTAAGTGGATAGTTGGTTGGTTTGATGGACCTGGGGGGGAGTTTGGGGGAAATTGCATATTAAATTTGGGGACAAATTCTTATCAAGGAGATAATATTTATAAAATTGTTTATTCTTCTACAGCTACTCCTAGTTTTAATCTTATCGATGTAAGAGATGTTTGTATGTTTAATTCTATTTGGGGAATGGTAAATTATGCTACTTTAACTTTTACGGGTGGTACATATCTAGATCCTAAATTTTACCAACTAAATGGGGGGTCAAAATTAATTGTTCCACCCGGTAGTTCAATTCAGATTCAAAATTATGTTACCATTACTATTGCAACTGGTTCAGAAATAAAATTGAAAACCACGCCAGCTTTAATTGATAGCGATAGAGATGGATACTGGAGTGGAATATCTACAAGTGGAAGTCAAATAGGCCCTAATAGTAATTTCAAAATAGATTGCAATGATTATAATTTTAACGAGAGAATAATTTGGGATACCTGCACAGATAGTGATAATGATGGTTATTGTGTGCCTAATTCTACAACCACTACTTGTCTTCATGATAGTACCACTACAGCAAGAGAGCAAGCAGCTTCAATGGGAAAAAATTTAATTAGTAATAGCCAAGATATTGGATATGAAGCTATTATTTATGGAGATCCTTATTCGGTTACACAAACATCAACTTCGTATTATCAAGAAAATACAAGGTATACTGAAGACAATAAATCAAAAAATATTTTTGAATCTATTTTAGATATGTTATCCTCTTTAATAAAAGGAATAATTTCTCAAATTAAAATAAAAGAAGCTTATGCAAGACCACCCTGTGAAATAGCTTATAATGATTGCGTATGGAATCCACCACCACCCTTGCCACCAGGTGCAGTATCATGGAATATTTCTCCGGACGACGGTAAAGCAAGTGCTTATCTTTCTTCATCAGCTACAACTACTAAATATTTAATTATTCCAATTAGATTTTCATTACCTACTACCACAATTTCTGGTAATAATATATATTATGGTTTAGATATAATAGGTGCGCCAAACTCTACGAATGTTGAAATAAGAATTGGATATAAAGAAATTGATGGAAGTTGGAGTGTTTCTACAAGTTCTAAATCTTATACGATTAGTGGAGCTACTACTATTAGTGATAGCTTTACCCCAGGATTTTTAATAACTTCATCTGATTTAAATTCTGGAAGAATAGCTTTATTTGTTAAGGCTTCTAATACTACATCTTCTGGTTATATAACAATTCTTATAGACGGTAGTTCTTTTTCTGTTTTTTATAGTTTAAGTGGTTATAAAGGTTCTAATGATTGTTATGATGGAAATCCTGAAGCAAGACCTGGCCAAACAAAATATTTTGGAGTTCATAGAGGTAATGGAAGTTTTGATTATGACTGTGATGGTCGTGAAACTCAACTTGAATGGGATCAATGTTCAAGTGCTGCAATTTCTCATAATCATAACTCTATTTTTGGTTTCCTAAAAAAACTTTTTAATAACTTAATAAAAACAATATTTGCTAGACCACCAGGTAGTGGATATTATGTATGCTGGGTAACTTCTATTCCGGGATGTGGACAGCCAGGTAATAAATGTTATAGTAGTTCATCAGATATACCAAGTTGTATTGGTCAACAATGGCAAGATGTGCAACTCTGTCGCTAAAAATCCTTTATAATATATTTTATGAATCTTGTTGAAATAGAAAAGTGGGTTTTAAATTTTTGGGAGGAGAATAAGATTTTTAGAAGATTGAAAGAGAAAGAAATTAAAGCAAAAAAGAGTTTTGTATTTTTTGAGGGGCCGCCGACAGCAAATGGTTTGCCTCATATTGGTCATTTTCTTACAAGAGCATTTAAAGATGTTGTTTTAAGATTTTATTCTCTTTTAGGATTTAAGGTTAAAAGAAGAGCTGGATGGGATACTCATGGTCTTCCTGTTGAGGTTGAAGTTGAGAAAAAATTAAAGATTAAAAATAAAAAAGAAATAGAAGCTTATGGAATAGAAAAATTTATTCAGCAATGTAAAGAATCTATTTGGGAATACAAAAAAGAATGGGAGGTATATACAAAAAGAATGGGTTTTTGGTTAGATTTAGAAAATCCTTATATAACTTATGATCCATTTTATATTGAAACTTTATGGAAAATTATTAAAAGATGGTTTGAAAAGAAAATTTTAGTGAAAGAAAAAAGAGTTTTTCCTTATTGTTTTAGATGCGGAACGGTCTTATCTTCGCATGAGCTTAATCAACCAGATGCCTATAAAAAAGTTAAAGATCCATCAGTATATGTTAAGGTGAAATTAAAAGGTAAAAATAATGAATATTTTTTGTTTTGGACAACAACTCCATGGACAGTTATTGCAAATGTTGGTTTAGCTTTAAATCCTAATTTTGATTATGGTCTTTTTGAAAAGGATAATGAATATTTTTGGATAGAAAAGGATTTAGGTCTTAATTTATTTAAAAATGAACCTAAAAAAATTTTAAAAGGTAAAAATTTAGTTAAAAAAGAATATATTCCAGTTTTTAATGAGGTTTTGAGTAATTTTAAAAGAAGAACTTTTGCTGCAGATTTTGTATCAAAAGAAGAGGGTACTGGTTTTGTTCATTTAGCCTGCGCTTATGGTCAAGAAGACTTTGAAGTTGGTATAAAAAATAAACTTCCTATAATTGATTATTTAACTGATGAAGCTAAATTTAATTTTGAAAATGTTAAAAATATAATTTCAAATTTTGATTTCCTTTCTAAAATTGAAGGGCTTTTATTTAAAGAGGCAGATCCAATTATTTTTGAAGAAATTAAAAGAAGAGGTAATTTATTTGGTGGAAGCTTAGATGGAACTGAACATGATTATCCTCATTGCTGGAGATGCAAAAACCCCTTAGTTTATAAAATTAATGAGACATTAATTGTTAAAACTTCTAAATTTAAAAATGAACTAATTAAAATTAATAAAAGCATAAATTGGGTGCCTGAATTTATAAAAGATGGAAGAATGGGAGAGTGGCTTTTGGAGGGTAAAGATTGGAATTTTGGTAGAAAAAGATTTTGGGGGACTCCTATTCCAATTTGGGTATGCGAGAAATGCAAAAAAGAAAAAGCTGTTGGTTCCATTAAAGAGATTTCTCAAAAAGCAAAAAATGTTTACTATCTTTTAAGACATGGAGAGGCAATTTCAAATGTTAAAAATATTTTAAGTTCTGAACCAGAAAGTTTTGAAAATCATTTAACAAAAAAAGGAAAAGATACTATTAAAAAAGTTGCGAAAAAATTAAAAGGCAAAGTTGATATAATATTTTCTTCTCCATTAAAAAGAACAAGAGAAACAAGTGAAATTTTAGCCAAAGAACTTGGTATTGATATTATTTATGATTTGAGATTAAGAGAAATAGGTTTTGGTGTTTTAAATGGAAAAAATATAAAAGAATATCATGATTTAATTGAAAATGACCCACTTTTAGGTTACTTTAGGGCCCCAGAGGGTGGGGAAAATTTGATTGAGGTAAGCGAGAGAGCTTATGAACTTTTTCTGGAAATTGAGAAAAAATTTGAAAATAAAAGAATCTTAATAGTTTCTCACTCAGACGTTATTTGGTCTTTAATTGGAAAAATGTTAGCTTTACCGAAAGAAAAAGTCGCTTATGATAAAAAATATCATCTAAAACCAGGCGAATTTATAAAAGTTAATCCAATAATCCCGCCACTTAATTTTCAAAATGAAATAGATCTTCATAGACCAATTGTAGATAAGATAATTTTAGATTGCAAGTGCGGAGGAAAAATGAAAAGAATTGAAGAAGTTGCTGATGTTTGGTTTGATTCTGGTGCTATGCCGTTTGGACAGTCATTAAGTTTAAATCCAAAAGATTTTCCTGCAGATTTTATTACTGAGGGAATTGATCAGACAAGGGGATGGTTTTATACATTAATTGCTGTAAGCGGACTTTTAGGTAAAAAGAAACCATTTAAAAATGTTATTGTTTTAGGTCATGTTTTAGATAAAGAAGGTAAAAAAATGTCAAAATCATTAGGTAATGTGGTAAGTCCAATGGAAATGATGGAAAAATATGGAGCTGATCCACTTAGACTTTATTTTTATTCTTTAAATAGCCCATGGGAAAACAAAAAGTTTGATGAAGAAGAATTACAAAATTT
>JAPYWP010000066.1 GCA_028276315.1 Minisyncoccota bacterium
AAGGTTCAACTTGAAGAAGAGTTTTAAAGTTCAAAAGTATTTGTCGCCTTATGATATTTTCAATTCTTGCCTTTTTAAGTCAAGATGGGTTTTAAAATGTCTTTATCAATGGGGAATGGAAATTGACACCTGTGCAACCTTCTTGTATTACCGACTACATAGAACCCTTTTATTCCTTTTCAATTTCGTCTTAAACAACTTTAATTAAAAATAAAATGGGTAAAGTCAAACTTGATTCATCTTGATTTTTAATATTTTTTATGATATATTACGAATGGCGTTAGAAATTCAGATTTTTTAATACCCGCTCAGATATTAAAGATAAAAGTGATTTTATATTTAAAGATAGCAATTATCCTTTAATTTTTAAAAATTTATATGAATTTGTCTTTTTATTATTTAAAAACAGGAGCCTTATTTTCTGCCTCTTGCTTTTTAGGAGGATTAATTGCAGATGCTTCTTTAAAAGATTTAGAAAAATTAAGTAATTATGGTAAATATTTAGTCATTTCTTTCCAAATAGTTGATGATATTTTAGGAATTTTTGGAGATAGTAAAATTACAGAAAAACCCATTGGGAATGATATTATTGAAGGCAAAAAAACAATACCAATAATTTTAGGATGTGAGCTTTGTGATTTAAAACAAAAAGAAAAAATTCTTTCTATTATTAATTCTAAAAAAGCAAAAAAAGAAGATATAAATTTAGCTAAAGAATATACGGAATTTGCTATTAATGAAATTAAAGAAATTAAAGGAGGCGAAGATGCTAAAAAATATTTCATTGAATTCTTTTATTATGAATGGTATTGATTTTTACAATAAATTTTCTTTTGAGTTAAGTAGTATTTTAACTAAAAAATATAGCACTTCTTTTTATTTAAGTTCATTATTTTTTAAAAAAGAAATTAAAGAAGCTATATTTAGTATTTATGGTTTTGTAAGACTTGCAGATGAAATAGTTGATAGTTTTTTAGAATTTAATCAAAAAGAATTATTAGAAGATTTTGAAAAAGAAGTTTTTAATGCTTTAGAGCGTGGCATAAGTTTAAATCCTTTTTTAAACGCATTTATTTTGACTGTTAAAAAATATAATATAGATAAAGATTTAATTTACGCTTTTTTAAAAAGCATGAAAAATGATTTATATAAAAAAGAATATTTTTCAGAAAAAGAGTTAAAAGAGTATATTTATGGCTCAGCTGAAGTTGTTGGTTTAATGTGCCTTAAAGTTTTTGTTAAAAATAATAATTCTCTTTATAATGATTTAAAAGAAAATGCTATTAGCTTAGGATCTGCTTTTCAAAAAGTTAATTTTTTAAGAGATATAAAATATGACTTTCATGTTTTAAAAAGAAAATATTTTCCAAATTTAGATTTTAATAAATTTTCAGAAGAAGATAAAAATAAAATTATTAAAAACATAGAAGAAGAATTTGAAAACGCAAAAATTGGAATTAAAAAATTACCAAAAGATTCAAAATTAGCAGTTTTGATTGCATTTAACTATTATAAAGCTTTATTAAATAAATTAAAAAAAACAAAATCTTCGGATATTCTTAAAAAAAGAATTCGCATATCAAATGCATTAAAATTTTTGTTGACTTTTAAATCTTACATTCAATATAAATTTAATTTAATATGATGTTTTTAGAAATTAAAGAAAAAATAACTCTTTTTTTTATTGCTTTGTTTTATATTACAGGTGCTTTTCTTTTGACAAGCAATAATTTAAATTTTAGATTTTTTGAATATAGTTCTTTTATAATTTTATTTAATTTTTTAATTGTAATTATTTTTCAAAAAAACAAATTTAACAAAAAATTTTTATTATTTTTTATTTTATTTTATTTATTTTTTTTCTCTATAGAGGTTTTAGGGGTTAAAACAGGCAAAATATTCGGTTCATATTTTTATGGGAAATCTTTAGGCTTTAAAATTTTTGAAACACCAGTATTAATAGGGCTTAATTGGATTTTTTTAATATATTTAACTTTTGCTTTTTCGGAATTGTTTAAAATTTCTGATAAATTTAAAATAATTTTAGGTTCTTTTTTGATGTTATTTTATGATTTTATTTTAGAAAAAGTCGCGCCCTTAATGGATTTATGGTTTTGGGAGGGTAATAGTGTTCCGTTTTTAAATTATTTTTCTTGGTTTATTCTTGCTTTAATTAGTCATTTTATTTTAAGATTTTTTAAATTTGAAATTAAAAATATTTTTGCGGTTTTTATTTATTTTTTACAGATAATTTTTTATTTAATTATTTTATTTAGAATTTAAAAATTCTTTTATCATTATTGTATAGTCTTCTTTATCAGCAGCAATTGGACAATCTATGTTATTTAAAAATAATTTGCATGAAAAATTTAAACAAAGTATAGCGGAAGACGTTGAAATAGCTCGTTATTTAAAGAAAAATAACGAAAGAATTTTGTGTTTAACCGGAGATGAAAGATTGGAATGTAGAATGTATCAGGGTTTAAATGAGGCAATTAATGGTTTTTCAAGAACAATTAAATTTATTTTTGGAAATTCTTATTTCTTATTAATTTTATTTTGGATAATCAATTTTTATTCTTTAATTTTGGCAACTTTCTTTTTTATAAGTTATGAGTTTTTATTAAATTAAGTAGGCAAAATGTTTTTTTG
>JAPYWP010000067.1 GCA_028276315.1 Minisyncoccota bacterium
TTGAAAGATAAAAATTTCAGAATACCTTTATTAAATGGATTTTTAACTTTAGTTGGTTTATTTTTTAAATTTGATTACATTTTTTTAATACCTCTTTTTTGGGGGATTTATAAATTTTTCGAAGAATCTTACGAGAAAATAAAAGAAGGGAAATACTCATTAGATTATCTTGCTTTTTTATCCTTATTTTTTTCTTTTATTTTCAAAAAATACTTGGTTGGAGCAATTATAGGAGTTATGTATCTTACTTCTACATTTTTAGAGGAATTTGGAGTTAGAAAAGCAGAAAAATCATTAAAAGATTTAATTGAAAATTTTCCAAAAGAATGTGTTTTAAAGAACGGAGAAATTAAAAAAATTCAAGATGTAAAAATTGGAGAAATAATTTTAGTGAGGTCAAACGAAATTATTCCATTAGATGGATATCTTTTAAATGATGTCGCTATTTTGAATGAAGCAAATTTAACAGGTGAATATCTTCCTAGAGAATTTAAAAAAGGGGATTTTGTAAAAAGTGGTATTATAAATGTAGGACAAACAATAGAACTGGAAATTGCTAATGATTTTAGCTCATCAAATTATCAAAAAATTTTAAATTTAATAAAAGAAGCAAAAAACAAGTCCCCAGATTTTGTAAGATTAACAGAGAAACTAAATTTACCATTTACAATTTTAACTTTGATTTTAACTTTTGTTGCATGGTTTTTATTTAAAGATCAAAATAGGGTATTAGCGATTTTAGCTATTGCTACTCCTTGCCCACTTTTAATAGCATCTCCTATTAGTTTTATTGGTGGTATAAATAAAGGAGTTAAAAAAAATATTATTTTCAAAAAACCTTATTTAATGGAAATCTTTAATAAAATAAAAGTTATTTTCTTTGATAAAACTGGAACATTGACTCTTGGAAATGTTTTTATTAAAGAATTTTTAATTTTTAAAAAAGATAAAGATGAGAAAGAAATATTAAAAATTGTTGGTTCATTAGAGATGCATTCAATTCATCCAATAGCAAAAAGCATAGTTAATTTTGTAAAACAAAAAGTTGATGAATTTTATCATGTTAGTGAATTTAAAGAAATAATTGGGGAGGGAATTTATGGGAAAATAAATAATAATTTATATGAAATTAAAAAGTCCAAAGAAAAAGTTGATGGAATTGGAATTGATGTTTTTGAAAATGGCGAAATTTTAGCAAGATTTATATTAGATGATATTTTAAAAGATGGTGCAATTAATGTTTTAAAGGAATTTAGTAAAAATTATGTTTTAGCTATTGTAACTGGAGATAGAGAAGAAAATGTTAAAAGATTTTTTAAGGATATTTTAAATGATTTAAGTATTAAAATTTTCAGCGACTGTACTCCAGAGCGAAAATTTGAATTAGTCAATGAATTTAAACAAAAATATGGTTATATTGCAGTAGTTGGAGATGGAGTAAATGATGCTCCAGCACTGGCTCTTGCAGATATTGGTATAGTTTTTTCAGGAACAGAAAATAGTGCTGCTCTTGATGCAGCAGATATTGTTATTTTATCTCATGATATTAATAATGTTTTTTTTGCCTTTGAAATTTCTAAAAATTCTTATAAAATTGCAAAACAAAGTGTTATTTTGGGTATTAGTCTTTCTATTTTAGGTATGATTTTTGCTTTTTTAGGTTTTATAAAACCTGAGCTTGCAGCGTTTATACAAGAAGCAATTGATTTTTTTGTTATTTTTAATGCTTTAAGAGCAACTTTTTAATATGATTTTAAATGGTAAAGAATTACAAAAAGAACTATTAGAAAAGTTAAAAGAAAAGAGAGAAAAAATAAGCGATAAACTTGTTTTGGGTGTTATTTTAGTTGGTAATAAAGAAGAAAGTTTAAAATTTATTCTTGAAAAAAAGAAAATTGCAGAAATTTTAAATATTGATTTTAGAATTTATAAATTAGATGAGAAAATTAAAAAGAAAGAATTAAGAAAATTTATAAAAGATTTAGTAAAAAGAAAATACCCTCAAGGTCTTTTAATTCAATTATCATTACCAGATCATTTAAAAGAACAATATTTTTTAAATTCTTTATGGAAAAAAGATGTCGAGTGTTTGAGTAAAATAAAAGTTGGAGAATTTTTTACACAAAATAATTATGATTTTGAAAAAATAATGCCACCAGCAGTGAAAACTTTAGATTTTATAATTAATAGGATTAATTTTGATTTAAAAGATAAAATTTCTTTAGTTATTGGTTATGGTAAGCTTATTGGAAGATTTGTTTGTCATTATTTACGAGAAAAAAAATCTAATGTTATTTCTTTGCATAGAATAGATGAAAATACAAAGTATTTTTTAAAAAAAGCAGATGTTATTGTAACAGGAGTTGGTGAGCCAAAAATAATAAATGATTGCAAAGATGGGGCTGTTTTAATAGATTTTGGTTATAAGATAATTGATGGTAAAATTTATGGAGATATTGATGTAGAAAAAATTAAAGATAAAGCTTCTTATTTTACCCCAACACCAGGTGGCACTGGTCCAATTTTAGTTGCAATGCTTTTTGATAATTTTATTAAAATGCAAACTAAATAAAAAGTTAAAAAAATATAGACTTTACAAAATACGCGAACCAATGCGAACTTGA
>JAPYWP010000068.1 GCA_028276315.1 Minisyncoccota bacterium
TTATCCGTTTCGAATCTGCATTTATCCGTTGTTCAGAAATCAAAGCACTATATGAAGCAACAAAATGAGACCAACGGATCTATGCGGATATTAAACTGATTTATTCGGATAAAATATTGAATATCCGAATTTAATCCGTTTTGAATCTGTATTAATCCGTTGTTCAGAATATCCGCATTTATCCGTTTATAATCCGAATTTATCCGTAGTGTGTAGATGAACGCAGATTCAACGCAGATAAATGCAGATATTTATTTAAACACGAATGAGTTATTAATTAGACAAATTAATAATGAATATAATATTAATATGAAACTTTACTTAGATAATAGTTTTTTAAATCGTCCTTTTGATAATTCTGATATTCCTGAAAATAAAATAGAAGCTGAAATTCTTTTTCAGATATTGAAATTAGTAAAAGAAGGAAAGATAATTCTAGTAAACTCAGCAATGATTGAATATGAAAAACATAGTTAAAGAAAAAACATTAATTCAGAATGCTTTTGAAATTCTTTTGAAAGAACTGGGACCAGAAAAAACTATAAGAGTATGGCAAGTCTTAGGAATTTTTAGCAAAGATTATTTAAAACTTAGAAAAAAATTATTTAAAAGCAAATCTCTTAATCAAATATACAAAGAAGCAAAAAGTTTTAATATTTAAGCTGTATACTAATTTTACATTTATTATTTTAGATCTCAATTGAAAATTTTTCAACACGTTAACTCGCTAACTCGTTAATTTTTTATGTTATAATAAAATTATGACCAAGATTTTAGCAAAAAATAAAATTTTTCTTCAGAAAAAAAGATTATTACCTTTAGCTTGGAAAAGGGCTGCAGGAATGTGGAAAAATAAAAAATTAGATCCTATTTTATATTTGAAAAAAATTAGAAAAGAGTGGTAAATGTTCACTTTAGATACAAATTGTCTAATTTATTATTTCAAAGGAGAAGAAAAAGTAATTGATTTAATTCAGGTTTTGGTTCTTGAAAGAGCTCCTATTTTTATTTCAATTATCACGAAAGTAGAGGTTTTAGCTTACCCCGAGATAACACCAAAAGAAGAAAAGACATTCCTTGAAATGATGAAAAATATGATTTTAATTGAGTTTGATGATAAATTAACTAATTTAGTTTTCAATATAAGAAGAAAACATAAAATCAAACTACCAGATGCTATTATTACTGCTACTTCGCTTTATACAAATTCTACTCTTATTACAAGAAATATTAAAGATTTTTCAAAAATTAAAGAGTTGAATATTTTTCCTATTTAAAAGAAATCAAAACCCTGTACCAGAGCGCCTCAATAAGCGCATCCCATACCAAAACAAAAGTACGGTACGGGACACGGCGGTACAGGATCCCGAACCGTGCTTTGCTTTGGTTTGGGACCCTCTATGAAGCCACCCGATAAAATATTTGGACGTCGAACGTCCAAATTTCAGAAATTTTTCTCTTTATGTTATAATAAAAATATGACCACAAAATTATATAAACAAAATAAACAAAGATTAGTTTTAAAAAGGAATTGGAATGTTTGGGAAAAAGCTGCAGGTATATGGAAAAATAAAAAATCTCCAGATCATTTAAAATGGCAAAAACAAATTAGAAAAGAATGGGATAGAATTAATCTAATTGGAATCTCCATGCTTCTATTTGCAGTTATCTGAGAAGAAAATACAAAACAAAATAATGTCACTATTTATCCCCATTTACTCGTATCAAATTTGCATTTAATCTATTTCAGATCCGCATTTAATCCGTTCAAAATCCGTATTCATCCGTTGTTAATAAAAAAATATTCTTTCTGGAATTCTAAGGTCTAAATATTTTATATTTTTTAATTTATCTTTTGCGAACTTTAATTTTGTTATTTGGCTTTGAAGATTTTCATTCGGATTCATTAATATGATAATATCGTTTACAATTCTTACATCTCCATTTTTTAGAATAATAATAGTATTAAAATTTATATTCAATTCTTTAAGATAAGTTAAAATATCTAAATATTCTTTTTTAATCTTTTGGAAACCTTCAAAATTTATTTCAGTATAAAAAATAGGAAAATTGCCGCTACCTGGGAAAATAAAGCCATCTTTATTTAAAAGAGCGCAAAAATTATTGCAGATTTTAGCAACAGGATCGTATAGTTTATATTCTATTTTTATTTTTAAAGGAAATGAAATTTTTGCATACTCTATTTGCGGAATTTCTTCTAAAACTTGATTTAATATTTTTTTCTTTAAAAACAAAATTTGAATTAAAGATTTATTTTGAATTAAGCTTTTTATTTTATTTTCTACATAATTTTCTTTATTGGCTCCTTCGCTTTTTATAATTATTTCAATTTTTTGTGGCAAATTTTTTTGTATGTTATATAAACCTAAAATTAAAAAAAATAAAACTATAAAAGCTATAAAATTTAAAATCCTTTTAATTTTTCTTTTTTTTCTAAACATCCTATGTTAAAATTTTAAAATAAAATGTATAGTTTTCAAAGCCACACAGCAGATATTAAAATAAAATTTGAAGTTAAAGATTTCAAAGATATTTTTAAAGAAGGTATTAATGCTTTAAATTCATTTTTAGAGCCAAAATTAAAAGGTAAAAAG
>JAPYWP010000010.1 GCA_028276315.1 Minisyncoccota bacterium
TTTCCAAATTATATTTCTTTTTTTAAAACCTATAATTGATCTATATATAATAAATGCTAAAAAAAATACTTGCAAAGGCGAAAGAATTAAATTCAAAAAAACATTTTGCCTACTTAATTTAAAAACAAAATATCTATTTAAAACAAATAAAATTAAAATTAATAAAAACTCATAACTTATAAAAAAGAAAGTCGCCAAAATTAAAGAATAAAAATTGATTATCCAAAATAAAATTAATAAGAAATAAGAATTTCCAAAAATAATTTTAATTGTTCTTGAAAAACCATTAATTGCCTCATTTAAACTCTGATACATTCTACATTCCAATCTTTCATCTCCGGTTAAACATAAAATTCTTTCGTTATTTTTCTTTAAATAACGAGCTATTTCAACGTCTTCTGCTATACTTTGTTTAAATTTTTCATGCAAATTATATTTTAAATAAATTTCTTTTTTAAATAACATAAATTGTCCAATTGCTGCTGACAAAGAAGAATACTTACTTTTTGGAACTAAGATAAAAGGCAATAATGATAAAAGAATATAATAAATAACCGGAACAGTTAAATATTCTCCTAAAGTAAACATTTTTTGTGTTGGAAAAATAGACAAAAATGAAATTTTCTCATTTTTAATTAAAGAAATAGCATCTTGTATTAAATTCCCTTTAATTCTTACATCTGCATCTAAAAAAAGAAAATATTCACCTTTTGCTTTTTTTGCTAAATTATAGCAAGCAAAATTTTTACCCAACCAACCATCTGGTAAATAATTTGAATCAATTAAACTTATTCTTTTATCTTTAAAAATAAAATCTTTGACTATTTCTTTTGTTTTATCTGTAGAACAATCATTAAAAACAATTATTTCTATATTTTTATAATCTTGATTTATTAAATCATTTAACAA
The DNA here is from genome assembly GCA_028276315.1 of Minisyncoccota bacterium. Taxonomy (GTDB): domain Bacteria; phylum Patescibacteriota; class Minisyncoccia; order UBA6257; family HR35; genus RSWP11. Next base: position 910 of record JAPYWP010000010.1, read on the forward strand.
ATTTCCTATATTTTTTTCTTCGTTTCTTACAGGTATTAAAACAGAAACCAAAGCATTTTCTTTTGGTAAAGAATTTTTTAATTTTTTAAGATAAATTTTATTAAAAATAAAATTTAAAAAAGAAATCAAAAAAGAAAAAAAATTGAAAATTAAAATTAAATAAATAAAATAAATCATTTTTTTAAATTCTAAATAAAATAATTAAATAAAAAATTATCTGTAAAAAATAAATAAAAACCGCAAAAATATTTTTAATTTCAAATTTAAAAAATCTTAAAATAAAATGACTAATTAAAGCAAGAATAAACCAAGAAAAATAATTTAAAAACGGAACACTATTACCCTCCCAAAACCATAAATCCATTAAGGGCGCGACTTTTTCTAAAATAAAATCATAAAATAACATCAAAAAAGAACCTAAAATTATTTTAAATTTATCAGAAATTTTAAACAATTCCGAAAAAGCAAAAGTTAAATATATTAAAAAAATCCAATTAAGCCCTATTATTACTGGTGTTTCAAAAATTTTAAAGCCTAAAGATTTCCCATAAAAATATGAACCGAATATTTTGCCTGTTTTAACCCCTAAAACCTCTATAAAGAAAAAAAATAAATAAAATAAAATGAAAAATAATAAAAATTTTTTGTTAAATTTGTTTTTTTGAAAAATAATTACAATTAAAAAATTAAATAAAATTATAAAAAAACTATATTCAAAAAATCTAAAATTTAAATTATTGCTTGTCAAAAAAAATGCACCTGTAATATAAAATAAAGCAATAAAAAAAAGAGTTATTTTTTCTTTAATTTCTAAAAAAATCATATTAAATTAAATTTATATTGTATGTAAGATTTAAAAATTAACAAAAATTTTAATGCATTTGATATGCGAATTCTTTTTTTAAGAATATCCGAAGATTTTGTTTTTTTTAATTTATTTAATAAAGCTTTGTAATAGTTAAATGCAATCAAAACTGCTAATTTTGAATCTTTTGGTAATTTTTTAATTCCAATTTTTGCATTTTCAAATTCTTTTTCTATGTTTTTAATAATTTTATTTTTATCTTCTTCTGAAAATTTATTAAAATTTAAATTTGGAAAATATTTTCTTTTTAAAACAAGAAAGTCATATTTTATATCTCTTAAAAAATTAACTTTTTGAAAAGCAGATCCTAAGCTAATAGCATATTCTTTTAAATCATTATAAAGAGAATTATTATTTTTAACAAAAACTTTAAGGCACATTAAACCAACAACTTCAGCTGAGCCATAAATATACTCTTTTAACTCTTTTTCTGAAAAATATTCTTTTTTATATAAATCATTTTTCATGCTTTTTAAAAAAGCGTAAATTAAATCTTTATCTATATTATATTTTTTAACAGTCAAAATAAATGCGTTTAAAAAAGGATTTAAACTTATGCCACGCTCTAAAGCATTAAAAACTTCTTTTTCAAAATCTTCTAATAATTCTTTTTGATTAAATTCTAAAAAACTATCAACTATTTCATCTGCAAGTCTTACAAAACCATAAATACTAAATATAGCTTCTTTAATTTCTCTTTTAAAAAATAATGAACTTAAATAAAAAGAAGTGCTATATTTTTTAGTTAAAATACGACTTAAATCAAAAGAAAATTTATTGTAAAAATCAACACCATTCATAATAAAAAAATTAAAAATTTCTATTAATTAAAAAATACGCTAATTCAATGAAATATTTTTTAACATCTTCGTCTCCGTTAATTTCTTTAATTTCATTAATAGCAAATTCCATATATTCTTTAGCTAAATCTCTTAATTTATTTTCTAAATCTATTTCTTTAAAAGTATTTAATATAAAATTTATATCTTCTTCTTTTGCTTTTTTAGAATTAATAATAGAAAGAATTTTTTCTTTTTGTTTTAAATCACAGAGCTCACATCCTAAAATTATTGGTATTGTTTTTTTGCCTTCAATAATATCATTTCCAACGGGTTTTCCTGTAATTTTACTATCTCCAAAAATTCCTAAAATATCATCAACTATTTGGAAAGAAATGCCTAAATATTTACCATAATTACTTAATTTTTCTAAATCTTTTAAAGAAGCATCTGCAATTAATCCTCCTAAAAAGCAAGAGGCAGAAAACAAGACTCCTGTTTTTTTGCTGATCATCAAAAAATAATCTTGTTTTGATGGTAAATCAAAATTTATTGAAAAATCAGAGTCTAAAGCCTGACCTTCACATATTTCTTTTAAAGCTTCTAATATTTTTTTATTTATCTTTAATATTTTTTCATCAGAAATATTCAAGCTTTTATTTTTTTCAACTAAAAAATCAAGTGCATAAATCAATAAAAAATCTCCAGCTAATATAGCATAATCTATACCGTATTTTTTATGAGCAGAAGGCACATTATGCCTAAAATCAGAATTATCCATTATATCGTCGTGAATTAAAGAAAAATTATGAATCATTTCTATTGTAGCAGCTGTTGGAAGAGCAAAATTTTCATGAGAACCAAAAAGTTCTGCTGATTTAATAACTAAATAAGGCCTTATCTTTTTACCTCCTGTTTTTAAATAATAAAAAGACGCTTCATATAAATTTTTAAAAATTAAAGGATAATTGCTATCTTTAAATATAAAATCACTTATTTTTGCTGCCTTATCTTTAATATCTGATATTAAAAAATCTGAATTTTTAATATTATTCATAATAATTTTGAAAAATATTTTAAGATCTAATATAATATCTTATCATAAAAAATATTAAAAATCAAAATGAATCAAGAAAATAGAATAAAAAAATTAAATAATTTTAATTTAAATATTAATGGGAATTTTATCTTATATTATATGAATCTAACTCAAAGAGAAGATTTTAACTATTCTTTAGAATTTGGAATATATTTATCTAATAAATATCAAAAACCTCTTATTGTTTATTTCCCAATAACTGACTACTTTAAATTTTCAAACTTAAGATATTATCAATTTATAATAGAAGGAATTATAAAAACTAAAAAAGCAATTGAGCAAAGAGGGATAAAATTTGTTATTGAAAAATTAGATTATCCACCATATAAAAAAATTATTGAAAAATCAGAAAAATGTTTTTCTATTATCTTAGATAAAGGATATTTAAAATATCAAAGAAAAATTAATGAAATTATTGCACAAAAATCAAAAACAGCTGTTTTTGAGGTAGAAAATGATGTTATTGTTCCTATTGAAATGGCATCTTCTAAACAAGAACCTTACGCAATGACAATAAGACCAAAAATTTATAAAAACTTGAATATTTTTTTAAAACCAATTCAAAAAAATGAACCAAAAATTAAATCTATAAACTATGATTTTGAATTTAATGAATTAAATTTCAATAAACCCGAAGAATATTTGCAAATTTTAAATATAGACAAAAGCGTAAAACCTTCAAAATATTTTAAAGGAGGAGAAGATGAGGCAAATAAATTTTTAAAAATTTTTATAGAACAAAAAATTCATAAATATAAAGATTTAAGGTCTGATCCTTCTTTAGATTATCAATCAAATTTAAGTCCTTATCTTCATTTTGGACAAATTTCTCCCTTAAAAATAGTTTTAGAAATTTTAAAAAATTATTCTATAAATGATCCTAATGTTCAAAGTTTTTTTAATGAATTAATAATTTGGAGAGAACTGGCAAGAAATTTTGCTTATTATAATAAAAATTACAATGAATATGAAGGCATACCAGAATGGTCTAAAAATACTTTAGAAGAGCACAAAAAAGATAAAAGAGAGTATTTATATTCATTAGAAGAATTTGAAAACGCAAAAACCCATGATAAATATTGGAATGCTGCGCAAATAGAAATGGTAAAAACAGGAAAAATGCATAATTATATGAGAATGTATTGGTGTAAAAAAATAATAGAATGGACAAAAGATCCTAAAGAAGCTTTTGATATTGCCTGCTATTTAAATGACAAATACGAATTAGATGGTAGAGATCCTAATGGATATGCTGGAATATCATGGTGCTTCGGTTCTTTTGATAGACCATTTAAAGAAAGAAAAATATTTGGAAAAATAAGATATATGAACGAGGAAGGATTAAAAAGAAAATTTGATATTGATAAATATGTAGAAAAAATAAATTTATTACAATATTAATTTTCTTTATTATCTTTTTTATTTTTTTAAATCGCAGGTTTTATTTGTATTAATTCCTAATAATCTATAAAGTCCACAATAACCACTTAAAGCATTAAAAATAAGGGCTATTGCTAATATATAAGAAACTATACTAAATACTTTACCGTAATTAGGTAAAACAAAATATCCTAAATAAATAAGAATCAATGATAGAATAAACCTTATTATTCTATCAATTTTACCTAAATTTTTTTTCATATCTAAATTTTTATTTTACTTACGAAATAAAAAAAATAAAGATAACATTGCAAAAGCAAGTCCTAAATCTCTTATCCCATTCGGTTCAAATCCTAAAGAAAAAATCGCAATTGAAAGAAGATGAATAAATCCTAAAAGAGAGAATACTCTTATAAACAACCCTGAAATTAACGACAAAGCTATAACCGTATCAAAAATTCCATTCAAAAAAACAATTTTTGATTTTAAGGTTTCGCTAATATAAAAATTTAAAAACCTATCTGGAACAAAATAAATCCATTTAGATTGATCTAAAATTTGAGAAATTCCAAAATAAAGAAAAACAACAGCAAGCCCCAAACGCAAAATATAAACACCTATCTCTTCTTTATTTAATTTTAAATTCATTTAATTTTAAATCTTTTAATTAACAACTTAAATCTTTTAATTAACAGCATCCACAATCGCAATTACATTTATTGTCTTTATGTTCACAACAATCACATTTACAAACTCTTAAACAACATCCACAGCTGCAATTACAAACGCTTCCTTAGTGCTCACAGCAATTACAATTACACCTTTGATTTTCCATTTTTTTAAATTATTAATTATTAATTAAATGCAACCTTTTATAATTATAACTTAATTTTAATTTCTTTTTTAATTTTTTCATAATTTTTCTCTAAAGTTTTAGCAATTACTATCCATTCTTTTGTTTTTTCAATTTTACCCTGCCACCAATAATAACTTTCAATAGGAAAAATATTCACACAAGCACATAATCTTTTTTCAACCAAAAATTTTCCAATTTTATGAGCAGTCTTTTTATCTGGATTTGTAATATAAACTAAAATCATTTTTATAGTATAAATGTTATCCGTATAAATCCGTTCTAAATCAGCATATATCTTTGGTAAATTCTTCTTAAAGCAACAATAAAACTTGCTTTTCTTAAATCAACATTTAATTTTTCTTTTATTTCCCAAACCTCATCAAATGCTTTAGATAAATATTTCTCTAATTCTTCGAAAACTTTTTCTTTACTCCATTTCTCATTATTTAAATTTTGTAAGATCTCAAAATAAGAAACTGTAACTCCACCACTATTTGCTAAAATATCAGGAATAATAATAACTCCCTTTTTATTTAAAATTTCATCTGCCTCTTCTGTTAATGGATTATTTGCCATTTCTAAAATTATTTTTGCTTTTATTTTTTCTGCATTTTTTTCATTGATAACATTTTCTAAAGCTGCTGGAACTAAAATATCAACATCAAGTTCAAGAAGCTCTTCATTAGAAATATCTTTTCCCAATCTTATATCACAAACACTGCCAACACAATAACAACCAGCTATCACCCCTCTTTCTTTTTTACATTCCATAACAAGTTCTGGATTAAAACCTTCCTCACTATAAATCCCACCCTTACTATCTGATAAAGCAATCAATTTATAATTTTTTCGATATAAAAATTTTGCTAGATTATAGCCAACATTGCCAAAACCTTGAATAGCTACGGTTAACGGTTTTTTTAAACCAATCTTTTCTACAAATCTTTCTAAAATTATCTCCCCTCCTTTTCCTGTTGCTTCTTCTCTTCCTTCTGAACCATTATTTTCAATTGATTTTCCAGTAAATGTTGCTTTAAGTTTTATGTCTTTTGAATTAGAAATTTTTAAATATTCATCAGCCATCCAATCCATAATCTTTGCATTAGTATTAACATCAGGCGCAGGAATGTCTTTATCTGGACCAATAAAATCATAAATTTTTCTTACATATTCTCTTGATAAATTTTCTAATTCCTTTTCTGATAAATTTTTAGGATCTACTTTTATTCCTCCCTTTGCTCCACCAAGAGGCAAATTAACTAAAGCACATTTTACTGTCATCAAAAAAGCTAAAGTTTTTATTTCATCTTCACTAACCTCTGGAAAATATCTTATACCCCCCTTATATGGACCCAAAAAATTATTATGCTGAATCCTGTAACCTTCAAAAATTTCAATTTCTCCATTTTCTCTTTTTAAAGGAAGATAAACTTTAATTTCTCTTTGCGGTTTTTCTAAAATCTTAAATAAATCCTCAACAACTTTATTATCGCCAACTAAATTTTTAAAAAATTCTTTAACCTCTAAAAATTTTTTGAAAGTATTTTCGAAAATCATAATTTAAAACAAAAATAATTATTGCTGAAAAATCAATAATCAAACAATTATAACACACTTCTTTTAAAACAAAAAGCATAATGAAAATAAAGTATAAAGCAAAAAAGGCGCCAAAGATAGATAAAAATTTTAGAATTTTTTCTTTATTTATAAAATTAAAAATTAAAATAATTAAAAAATAAAAAATCCCTAAAAGCGAATTATCAATTCCCAAAATTTTACTAAATTTACTATTTAAAACACTATCACAGCTACCTAATGAGCAAAATGTTAAATTTGGTTTATTTAAAAATAGATATAAAGAAAGAGAGATTCCTATAAGAGCAAAAATTAAAATTAAAATTTTCTTTATCATATTAAAAATCGTAATATTTTTTAATTTCTTCAATAACTTTTTTAACAGCTTTTATTCTATGATTTACTTTTTCATGTTCTTCTGGGGTCAACTCATCATAATATTTGCCAATTTCTTTAACAATAAATAGTGATCTATAGGGATAACCCTTAATTCTATTTTTACTTGGTTCATTTGCGATTATTCCTTCAATTGATTCTTCTTTAAAAATACTAATATTATTTATTGGATCATGAAAATAAACACATACAGTCAAAAAAGCAATTCTTTCATCATCTTTTGCATCTTTCATTTTTAAAAGTGTAAAGTTTATTAATTCATCGTCTGAAGCATCATAACCTAACCACCTTTTTGATTTTACTCCTGGAAATCCACCAAGATAAGGAATAACAATACCACCGTCATCGCATATTGTTGGTAAATTAGTTATTTTTGAATAATAAGTTGCTTTAATTAATGCATTTTCATAAAAACTATCTCCATTCTCTTCTGGTTCAATAATTTCAAATTTATTTAAATCTAAAATTTCTACTCCATTATATTCAAGCTCTTTTAAAGAAAATCTAAGTTCTTCTAATTTTGCCTTATTTTTTGTTCCTATTAAAATTTTTTCTAACTTCATATTAAAAAACTATTTTTCTTAATTTTTTTGAAATATTATAAAAAACATCTGAAGATGAAAAAACATAAGCATCATCTCCTTTTTCTATTTTAAGCAAACTATCTTTTTTAACTTTACCTATAACTCTTCCATCAACAATAATTATTGGTTCCTGTTTTTCAAAATATGCTCTTAAAACAATTTTAGAATCTATACCCACAACTATTGGTTTTACAAAAAAAGAATAAGGTACAATTGCATTTATAATAATGCAATTTAATGTTGGAACTACAATAGGACCTCCAGCATAAGCATTTGCAGCAGTAGATCCAGTTGATGTTGAAAAAATAATTCCATTTCCTTTAAATTTTATACTTTTTAAGTTATTTATAGTTATATCAAAAGTAATCAAGCTACCGTCTTGAGAATTTATAATTATGTCATTTAAAACTTGATGTTTTAGAATTTTTATTCTGCTTCTTTTTTCTGGTAAAATTTTACCTTCTTTTATTTTTCTCAAAACTTTATCTATATCTTTAAATTCAAAATTAGATAAAAATCCTAAATTACCAAAATTAAAACCAATAACAGGCTTTGATTTTGCTAAATTCGCGGTCCACAAAAATGTACCATCACCACCAAAACAAATATAAATATCACCTTTTTTATTTGTTTTTTCGTTTATTAAAACCACATCTAAAACATTAAAAAATTTCTTTACTTTTTTAACATAACTATTTAAACTTTTATCTTTTAAAACTACTATTGCATTTTCCATAATTTATCTTTAAACTCTTCTAATAATTTCAAGTCTTGAGGATTTTCTTTTAAAATTCTTGCTAAATTTATTGATAAAAGATCAGATAGAATTAATGAATTTAATATTTTTAAAATTCTATTTTCACCAAAAATTTCAATTTTAAATGTTTTAAAGCCAAATTTTTCATAAATTTTTTTTGTTAAATTCATTCTCAACTTTACTCTATCATTATCTTCATCGTCATACAAAAAAATAAAGCAAAAATTTTTTAAAAATCTACTTTTTGAAAAACCCAACATTTCATTATGATTTAACTCTGGAAAAAAATTATAAAAACAAGGCATCTTTGCGCTCTCATTAATTTTTATTTTAAATAAATAACTAATTATACTATTTTCAAAGCTTGAGTAAAATATTGGAATTAGACTATTTATTTTTTTAACTATGCTTTTGGCTAAAAATTTAATTTTTTTAACATCTATGTCTTCTTTTGACTTTTTAATAACATCTATCATTTTACCATCTACAATTTTCAAAATAGCAATAAGTTGTAACAAGATTGTAAACCTTGGTTGAAGATCTAAATTTAAAAGTTGAATATAGGGTATTTTATCTTTTTTTGCCAAATTAAGCAATTTTCCATTGCTTGAAATAACAATTTTAGAACATTTTATTTTTTTTAAATTTTTATAAGCATCAATTACTTCTTCTGTATTTCCTGAATAAGAATTAAAAATAATTGTTCTATCTTTAAAATCTATTTTTGGAATACCATAATTTTTATGTGAAATAATATCAATATTTTGATTTAAATTTTTTAAAATATCAGCAACTAAACCCGATCCCCCAACCCCTATAAATAAAAATTTATCATAATTTTTAATTTTATCTCCATTAAAAATTACAGGCTCAAATTCAAACTGCTCAAAAAATTTCCTTATTAATAAATCTTCAAAAAAATCATTCATAATTCTAATTATAAATTATAAATAATTTTTAAAATTTCTTGAATGAAAAATTTAATATTAAATAAGAAATAAAAATTAAAAAAGCGCCTAAAAGAAAAACATAATTAAAACCAAATTTTGACCAAATAAAACCACCAAAAGCGCCACTAAAAAGTTGACCAAAACCATAAAGAGCATTAAGTGTTCCTTGAGTTGTTCCTAAAAATTCTGAAGCGACATTTTTGCCAATATAAACCATTTTCATCCCATCAATTAAAGCTAAACTTAAAGAAAGTAAAATTATGGCTGGGAAAATTAAAAAATTTTTGTTTATGGAAAATAAAAGAAAAGATAAAATAGAAATTAAAAATCCAATTTTAAGCATTATTTTTTCTCCATATTGATCTCCTAATTTTCCTAAAGAAAAGGCAAAAATGACAAAGAAAAAATTAAAAAGAAAATAAAAAAGTGGTAATGTTTTTAAAGAAGAATCAATTGTTTGAATTCTTAAAAGAACTAAAGAAAGAGGAAAAAATCCAAATGAAAAAATAAGAAAAGATAAAAGATAAATTTTAATTGATTGTGGAAAAATTTTAAAATCAAAAGTAAATTTTTTATTATTTGAATTTTCACTTTTCTTATCTTCAACTGCAAAAAAAGTTATTAATGTAAAAAATCCTAAAAAAGAAGCAATTAAAAATAAAAATCTATAGTTTGAGTTTAAAAAATAATTTAAAATTAAAAATCCAAAAAATGGGCCCAAAATAGAGCCAATAGAATCAAAGGCTCGATGAAAGTTATAAGACTTATTAAGTTCTTCTTTATTTGAAGAAAGATAAATTAATGCATCTCTTGGAGCATCACGAAGGCCTTTACCAAATCTATCAAAAACTCTTAAAACAAAAACCTGCCAAAAATTATTAACAAAAATAAGAAAAAATCTTGTTAAATTTGAAATTGTATAACCTAAAAAAGCAAAAATTTTTCTTCGATTATAAAAATCAGAAAGTCTTCCTGAAAAAATTTTCAAAATATTATGAAAAGCTTCGCTAAATCCTTCTAAAAAGCCAACAAACCAAAAAGGGGCATTTAAAGATTTAACTAAAAAAGTAGGCATTATTGAATAAATCATCTCACTAGAGAAATCATTAAAAAGACTTACTAAACTTAAATAAAAAACATTCTTATTAACTCCTAAAATTTTCTTCATTATAAAAATTATAAAACTTTATCTATTGTTTTAACTTTTCTATTAAGATCTTTTTTAGAAATATCCTCTATTTTTTCCATTAAAATATCTTTAGCTGATTTTTTAAAAAAATCTTTTATAACTCCTTTTGGAAAATATAAATCCCTCTTCCCTATTTTTTGCCAAAATATAGGAACCTCTAGATTATAAATACTTTTCAGTTCAAAATCAATAACTTTCTTTAATCTTTTCCTTTTGACCCTATGAAATTTAAAACTATTTTGTAAAAAAGCTTTTTTAATTTTTAATATAAAATTTTTAAGAGGAAAATTTATCGGTTGAGTGATATGTTGAATTAATATACTATAAAATGATGTTTTTCTTAAAATTACTCTTGAATAAGATTTTTCAATTTTATTTAAATTAATTATTATGTTTTTTTTATTTTCAATTACTTTAAGATAAAAATCTTTAAATCCTTTTATTATTTCATTTTTAAAGGCTCCGGGCATTACCATTTTATTTTTTATAAAAATCCTATTATGCAACTTATAATTGCTATATTTTCTATAAATAATATACATTTTATCAGTGTTTTTGTTTAAAATTACTGGATCAGTTAAACTTATTAACTTTTCATTACCGCCTAAAATGGCACTTGTTGGTGGCTCTTTTGTTTTTCTTTCTAAAAAACCTGTTACATATAAATTGTTTTTTAAATTAGATCTAAAAATAGAAAAATTAGTAACAAACCCCTCTAAATCTAAAATTATTGGCCTATTTTTATTTACTATTAAATTTTCCATATGAAAATCAACGCCATTAAAGCAATAGGCAAGAGCCATTAATTTTCCAATCTCATAATAAAAATTTTTAGCTTTTTGTTTGTCTGATTTTTTATTATAGTGAATAAATTCTGCAAAAAACCACCTATCAATAAGATAATACTTAGGAAAATTTTCAGTAACATTTTTATCTATTTTAGAAAAAAGATCAATTAAAAAACTATTAAAAGAAAAACAAAAAGGTTTTACTTTAATTATTTTTCCGTCAAAATCA
>JAPYWP010000011.1 GCA_028276315.1 Minisyncoccota bacterium
AATATGCACCCCATTTTGGCCTTCCAGGATTACCTGCAACAACTACACCAGTTAATTATTCTGATGTTCTTCCAACAATATTTAAATTTATCTTTGGTCTTGGAATTGTAGCTACTGTTGTTTCTTTAATAATTTCTGGAATATTGTATATTTTTGCTGGTCCTGCTCCAAGTCTTGTTGCAAAAGCTAAAAAAAGAGTTTTAATGTCATTAATTGGTCTTATAATTTTGCTTTTATCTAATTTTATCTTTAACCAAATCAATGAAGAACTAACAATGCCAAAATTAAAAATTGTTCAAATAAGTAAACCTCAATCTAATAGCTCGGTTGAGGGGGTGTCTTTGCCTCCAACACAATCTTTTTATATGGACGCTTTAGAAATGAAACTTGTGACCTTGTATTTGTTAGCATCCATTCCAAAAGTGCTAGTTGAAGTTAATGTTGCAAATCAAGGAATTGAAAGGACTTTAATTCAAGGCCCTGTTGCTTGGGTAGCAACCAAAGTGACTAATGGAAGTTACGAACCAATTGAAAATTGTATCAATAACAATTTTTCTGGGTCTTTTTCTGGTTATGACTGTCAAACGATTAAAAATGAACTTTATAATGCTTTTAAAAATGAAATACTTACTGCATTTTTAGGTAAAGTTAAAAGAGATTTTAATAAAATTGTAGATCCAAGATTTGGTATTACAATATCTAAAGATCCAGTAGAAATAATTGAAATGGTGAGGGCGAAAAACGAAAAGTATCCAAATAAAGGTTATTTAGCACAATTCGAAAACACAATAAATAGGGCTCTTGGGATAAATAACACAAATGATTTATACACAAGGATAAACGACATCTTTAATAAACCAGCTCTTTATACGCATGCTCGCGTATCTGCTACCTTCGGGGAACAAAGTAGTATGGGTGATTTTGATGAAATTTTTAATAATAATTTTAATAAAGATAATTTCAATTGGGCAAAAGAAGGAAAATGTATTGTATATAATTTATTTTCCGGTGGTAAAAATTGCGGCGACATAGAGAGTATATCTTTAAGTTTAACTGATAATGCTTTTGATGATGTTCATAACAAAGATTTTAACGGGAATTTTGTACATATACACACATTAAAAGAAATGCTAAAAAGCAAGAACATTATTCTTAACCATAAAAAGGGTATTATATTTTTAGACGTAAAATTTAAAGAAGCCTTTGATAACGCAGCAAATTATATTAGTTATCTACCTTCGGATCCTCGCCTACAGCTTTTTCTTACCTCAGCTTTTCCTCCTACTTACCCCCACTCAGATATAAATCATTATAATGGTAAAGCTATAGATTTAAGTTTCAATAATTTCGCAGACGATTTATATAAAAATAGAGCCTGGCAAGATAATTACAATAATTTATTAGAGAAGTTTGCAAAATTTATTCAAGGGCTGGCTGAAAATAATAATATTGCAACTATTGTCTTTGAGTATGATGAAAAAAATTTCGGCGATCCTATTAAATGGTGTTTAACAAACTTTGTAGACAAAAAAGAAACATCCCTACAAGATAAATTTAAAAACAACGAACTTACTCTAGAAGATATTAATACATTTTCATTAAAAAAAAATGAAGATGAGTTTAAAAACGAAATTCAAAATGGTAAGGGAATTTACTGTGACGATTGTAATGATCCAGGATGTCAAGCTTTCCAGAAATTGCTTTATATAATTTCTGGAGGATACTCTTTTAAGTCTAAAAAGTTAGTAAATGGTTTAAAAATAGAAACTGGAGCAAAAAAAATACACTTCGCAACCTACGGAACTACCCAGGGAAATCCAATTCATATAGAAGTAAGATAATATGAAAATAGATAAAATAACAATAATTTTAATAATAATTTTTATCTTGATTATAGTTGGGATTGGGTTTTTGTTTAATTATTTTTTGAGAGAAACAAAAATACCAGAGTTAAAGGAAGAAACTAAAATAAAACCTGAAGTTGGAATTTTAAAGGAAGTTTTAGAAACTACAACAGAAGCTCAAAAATTTGTAACTACAACAGAAGAAATAGCAACAAAAACTGAAGCAAAAGAAGAGAAAAAAGAAGAAAAGAAAGAAGTTTATAGAGTATTTTATAAAAATCCAATTTTAACATTTAAAATCTATAAAGATAAACTTTATTTTTATGATTTAAAGGAAAAAACATTAAGCTATTATAGTTTTCAAAACGATCTTGTAATACCAATTTATAAAAATGAAAAAGTTGTAGATGTAATTTGGGGGCCTAATGATAATTTATTTTTATTTAAGACCTGGCAGGATAATAAAATTTCATTTTTAATTTTAGATGTTTTAGAAGATTCAGTCTATAATTTGAGCAATGATATAAGAGAAATTAATTTTTTGGATAAAAATTTTGTTGCCCATATAAAAACAGAAAATCAAGATTATCTTGCTCTTTTAGATAAAAAAGGAAAAATTTTAAAGAAAATAAAAGATGTTAGTTTTGAAGAAATTAAAATTGTTCCAGTTGATAAAAGTAGTTTTTTAGTTTTTGAGCTTCCATCAAATAAAGTTTCAAGTTATATTTGGATCTATAATACAAATGGTTTTTCAAAAATTCTTACAAATGAATCAACTGGAGTTTTTGCTTTGCCAGTTTCATTAAATCAAGTTTTAGTTAATAAAATAGAAAACACAATAGAGACAAAAATTATTGATTTGAAAGGAAAAACAATAAAAATATTACCAGAAGTTTTAGCAATAGAAAAATGCACAAATTATTCAGATCTTGTTTGCGCCATTGGACCCGAAATTGATTTAGATTCTTGGTATTTTTATAAAACAGCAGCAGAAAATGATGAAATTTTTATTTATTCTTCCAAAAAAAATGACTTTACAACTTTTAAACTTGAAAAATCTTTCGATATTTTATATCCTCAAATTTTAGATAAAAAAATTTATTTTATAGATAAAAATTCCTGGGATTTGTATGAATATGAAATTAGCTTTTAATATATTTTTTAAAAATTAAATTTTCTAAAAAACTAAAAATACTAAATAAAAACCAATAAAGCAAAATTCCAGATGGTTGTACTGCTAAAATTACAATAACAAGACCTAAAATAAAATAATAAAATTTTGGAATATTTTTAATTGAAATAAGTGGCAAAAATGTTGCAATAAGAGTTGGAAAGAAAAAATAAAATGATGGTTGTTTAAGATCAATACCTAAAAATAAAGAATTAATCTCTTGCATTTTAGAGATAGAATTTATTGATTTATAAATTTGAGCAAGAATTATAACTTGAATAACCATTAAAATTATTCCTAAAAATGGATTTACCTTCTCTTCTTTATAAAATTTTGATATTTCTTTGCTAAATTCTTCACTTTCAATTTTATATTTTTTTTGAATTTCTTTTATTTTTTCATTAAGCTTTTCCATCTTTTTTTGCTGTTTAAAATTTAAATAATCTAATGGTAAAAGCAAAATTTTAAGCAAAATAGTAAAAACTAAAATAGATATTCCAAGATTTTGAAAATTTTGATAAAAATAAATTATAATGTTTGTTAACATTGATTGCTTTGTTTTAAAAGATCAAAAACTTCTTTTATTTTTTCTTTTAAAACCCAAAAGTTAGTTTCTAATTTTAACATAAAAATTAAAAAATCAAAACTACCAATATCTATGTAATCTTTTAAAATTGTCTTAATTTTCCTTTTTATTTTATTTTTAATAACAGATTTTTTAGTTAATTTTTTTGGGACTATTACAGCAAATCTCGGAAAATCCAAATTATTTTTTTCATATTTGACTAAAAAATAATCTGTTCTAATAACTTTTGCATTTTGCATTATATTCTTTTTTCTTGGTAAAATATATTTTTTCTTTAACATCTTACTTTAAAATTTTAATTGAATCTTTAAATATTCCAACAGTTCCATCATCAGTTCTTAAAAATTTTATATTTAATTTATTTAAAAGATCTATTGTTTCTTTATGTGGATGTCCGTATGGATTTGGCCCTACTTGAATTATTGCAATTTTAGGATTGGTTAATTCTAAAAGTTCAGGTGAAATGTTATATTTTGATCCATGATGAGGCACTAAAAGATAATCAGTCTTAATATTAAAATTTTTTATTTTATCTAAAAAATTTAATGGAAGATCTGCTAAAAACAAAAATTGATTTTCTCCCTGTATAAGTTTTATTACTAAACTTTTTTCATTATCTTTTTTTGCATCATAACCATCATTTAAAACTACAAAAAATGAATTTTCAGCTAAAATAGTGCTTCCATTTTTAAGTTCGAAAATTTTAATTTTATTTTCTTTTAGTATATTTACTAATTCTCTTTCTTTAGGATTATTAAAATCTATTTTTGGTAAAAAAGCTAATTTTATTTTGTATATTTTTAAAATTTCATTAATTCCTTTCCAATGGTCTTTATCAAAATGAGAAAGAAAAATTCCATCAATTTGTTTTTTCCAAAATGGCAATATCTTTTTTAATTCATAAATTATTTTTTTATCTTTTCCAGCATCATAAAGAAAAAAGATTCTTTTCCCCAAAATTCCAACTCCACCACTTTGACCAACATTTAGAAAATAAACAGAATCCTTTATTTTGATAAATTCAAAAATTACATAAAAACTTGAAAATAAAGCTAAAATTAGAAAGTAAAATAAAAATTTTTTAACTTTTAAACTGTCCATGCAAAATCAGGTAAATTTTTATTTTTAATTATTAAAAATGTAAAATATAAATAAATAAAAATAACAAAAATTTTCGGGATAAAAATTTCAATTCCTAAATTAAATGATGCAAAAATTTTTGCTAAAAAGTAAAAAGATTGAATTAAAAATTCATTAATTATTTTAATTGGCAAAAAATTTAAAAATGGTAAAGATAAAATTTGATAAATAAAAAATACCGGATAAAATGGCAGAATAATTAAATTTAAAAATATTCCGCTTAAAGGAAAATAAGAAAAATTATAAAGTAAAAATGGAAGAAGAAAAATTTGAACAGCCAATATTTCAACTAAAATAGAGTCTTTTAAATTTTTTGGCAAAAATTTCTCTATCACATATCTAAAATAAAAAAGTCCTAAAATTGCTAAAATTGAAAGCTGAAAACTTAAATCTAAAATAAAATTAGGTTTTATTAATGTTAAAATTAAAATTATTCCCAAAATTATATTTCTAATCAAAACTGGTCTTCCTAAAATTTCAAAAAAGAAAATTAAAGATACCATTAAAGCTGCTCTCCAAGTTGCGCTTTCGCTTATCATAGTTGCAAAAAGAAAAATAAATAAAATTAAAAAGATTAAAATAATTTTTCTATTTATGAAATTTTTGAAAAAATTAATTAAAATATAACAAAAAAGAGTCAAATTTTGCCCAGAGACAACTAAAAGATGTAATAATCCTGATTTTTTAAAAATTTCTTCAATTTCTTCGATTGGCTTTTGACCCAAAATAATTCCTTTTAAAATTTGCGAAGAATCAAAACTTAAATTTTCATCAATAAATTTGTTTATTTTTTCTTTTATTTTGAAAATTTTATTTAAAAATCCACTACCACTTATTATTTCAGAGTTCTTTAAAAAAACTACATAGTATATTCCTTTTTTATTTAAAAATTCATCATTTGTTTTTTGAATTTCATCTCTTAAAATAATTTTATCTCCTGGATATATTTTTTCTTTTGAAATAATAGCAATTCCTTTATCTGTAATATAAAAAGAATTATTTGAAGAACTTACTGAGACTACTTTTGGTATTTTAATATTCTCAACCTTATTTATGGATGCTCTTAGAAAACCTAAAATTATTCCAATTAAAGCAATAAAAATTAAAATTAGAAAATTTTCTTTCTCCTTTATTGCAAAAAATAAAATAAAAGATATTATTAAAATTACGCTGAAAACTTTAAAGTAAAAAAATAAACCAATTAAAAAACCTAGGCAAAAAACAAAAAATAAAAAACTCATTAAATATTATAAAAGACGCAGACCCAAAAGAAAAGTTAAAATTTTTTAACTTAGTTTTTATTCTTTAAAATACATTTAAAATAAGGATAATAGTTTAATTCAATTAATTCTCCACCCTGTCTATGGTATAATTATAATTAATTTTTGCTAGGTAATTTTTAGTTTTATCCGTATAAATCAGTTTAAAATCAGCAAGATCCGTTGTTGCCCCGGTAGCTCAATTGGTAGAGCAACTGGCTCTTAACCAGGAGGTTGGGGGTTCGACTCCCTCCCGGGGCACAAAAAGAAAGTTAAATACAACGGATAAATGCGGATTAGGAACAGATAAATACGGATAACAACTGATTAATGCAGATTAGAAACTGATGATAGCAGATATCTAAAAAATTATCCGCATAGATCCGTTTCAATATCCGCATATATCAGTGGTGGAGGGGTGCGAGAATTGGCTAATCGGCCGGTCTTGAAAACCGGTGGCCCTTTGCGGCCTTGTGGGTTCGAGCCCCACCCCCTCCGCAAAATTTTTATAGTTTTTATATTGACAAAATTACTTTATGTGATATAATAATATTAGCAAATCAAAACTAAAAATTGTAAACTAAACAAAAAGGAGGTTACTAAAATGAAAGAATTAATTGAATTGATTAAATTTGCTTTAAAAGAATGTGGCGAGGAATATGAATTTGTGGATTATGATGAAAAGAGTTTAATTAGAAATTTTGGGCAAAAAATGATAAGCTTAACATTAAGTAGGCTTCCAGAAATAAAAGAATTAGCTGAAGAGTACAAAAGAAGTTCTCTTGAGAGGCGATTAGAAATTCTTAAAAGACTTTTCCATATTCTAAGATCGAAAGAACAAAAAGAAATTCCTTTAACTCTTGAGGGAATAATTGATCTTATTAATTTTGAGATAAAAATGAACATGGAGGGTGGACCGAAGCGTTATTTACCTGTGTATTTTAATCACATAGAGCCTAATTGTTTAGGAAAAGAAATGCAAATCGCGGCCTTTATGAGATTGGCAGATATTAAAAGTTTTTCAGCTTCAATAATTAAGCATGTTTCAGAATTTGAATGTGTAGAAACTCTTGATTTTATTCGAAAAATTCGAGAGGATATGAAGAAAAGAAATATTCAAAACGATCCTCTTTTTGAACAATCGTTGTATTTCCAAGAAGTATCCTCGCAGATAAGGTTAGCTACGGAGATTAGATTTCATTCAGGGATTATTCTTCAATTAGAAAAAGAATGGTGGATGTTTGATCCTTATGGTTTGTCTTTAGGAAAATTACCCATAGATATGCAAGAGCAGATGAAAGAAGTAGATAAAGTTCTTTCATCTTCTAAGGAACCAAGATTTAGTTTAATTTATTCAAAGGAAGTAGAAGAAAAAATACGTGAAAAGAAGACTGAATGCTTAGAGTGGATTGAGAAATCTAAAAAATTGGACAATTTAAAAGAAAGAGAGATTGTTGATTTAGATAAATTAGTAGATGAGCTTATAAATTTGAATGTGCCAATTGAGATAATTGAAAGCCCTACTTTTGGTGATAATGCTGATGTATTGAAAGAAAAAATCCAACAACCGCTTTTTAAAAAATTTTTTATGAAAAAATTGCTAGAAAATTCTTTGACTCTAGGCGGGGGGATTAAAAGAATGATCGATGAATTAATTACTATATACCACTTAATTGCGATGTATAAATTTTTTGAGTGGTTTGATAAATCCAGGTTGAATGGTGAAATAATTCATCCAGCATTGGAAGTCATGAGGTCAGAATATTCTATTGGAGTTGGCGTACTAAATAATTTAGCAGTAGAATTTAATAATTTTATTGCCATCAAAGAACTCGTAAATTTTTTACCTATTCAGGCTCAAATAGGTGCTTATTTTATCATTACTGGAGATTTTTCGTCTCCTTTCGCAAGTAGGTTGATTTCTATTTTAAAAAATCAAACCATTCTTCATAAAATTCTCCGTAAAATTCTTAAAGACATAAAATAAAAGAGGTGAGAGTATGAGTATGAGAGAAAAAGTGAAGGAATTTTTGATGAAGGGGGAGAAAATATCTGAAATTATTAAAAAGCACCCAGAATTATTAGAAGAAGTGGATAAAATTTTTGAAGAATTTAAAATAAAAACACTTCAAATTTCGGTTACTCCCCCTCTTCAAAAATTTTTTAATCATTTTTTAAAAAAATTTGATTAAACCTCTATGGCCCTAGTTTTGCTAGGGCCTTTTTAATTATAATTTAACTTATGGATATAATTTCACATGCGATTTGGGGTGTAACTTTTGTAAGGAAAAAAGATCTTTTTTGGTTAGCAATGTTTTTTGGTGCTTTGCCTGATCTTATCTCTACTGGTATTGGCTCTTTATATTCTTTTTTAAAAACAGGATCTTTTTTAAAAGAAAATTGGTGGCTTAATTTACCAATTTGGTCAAAACATTTATATTTTCTTTTTCATAGTATCTTTGGACTCTTAATTTTATTTTTTATTCTTTTTCTATTTAAAAGAAAATTTTTAATTTTGATAATTCCCTACTTTTTGCATATTTTTATAGATTTATTTACTCATAGAGGTGACCCAATTTTTAGACTTTTTTATCCTTTTATAGGTTATAGCACTGAGAGAGTTTTTGGTATTAATTGGTGGGAAAGTTCATTTGTAATTTTATTGAATATAATTTTAATTGTTGGTATTAATATTTTTATATTTTTAAAAAATAAAATTTATGGAAAAATTAAAGAAAGTTAAAAAAGAGAAAATTATTGAAATTAAAGGAAGTCCTGGCCAAATTTTTGAAGCAATAATGAAAGGAATTAAAAGTTTTAATTTTGGCGAAATTGTAGATTTCGATATTAAAGAAGGTGTTTTCAAAGTTTTATATAAAGATGGAGAAATGAGAGAATTTAAACTTGAGCACTTAGAAGGAAAGAAATTTAAAATTAAGGAAGTTTAAAAATAAAATTTTTGTATCTACCCTATTGACAAAATTTTAAAATCTTAATATAATATTGTTTTTATATTTTATTATGTAGCAAATAAAACAAAAATAAAAGACGGAGGTGAATTACGATGTTTAAAGTAATGGAAGTTACTCACATTAAATCTTCTCTTTCCCCCTTTAAAGTCGCGAAGGATTATATTGTGGAATATCCAGAGAACGTGAAAGTAGCTCTAGGCGAGATTGTTGAAGAATACAATAAAGTTTTTGATCAGATTGTGCCGCTCAATATGGAGTGGCCAGAGGATTATCAATTTGCTAGGCTTTCTAATTATTATTTTAATTTTGCTGTTCAAATTGATATGAAGGGCCTTGAGGATGAATTTATGGAGTGGTCAAAAAATGCTTCCATTGATGAAGTGAAAGAAAATTTAAGAAGAAAAATTTGTGAAATTGAAAATTCGATTGCTATGTATCAAATGCTCGCCCGTCTATTCGATCCTAGCGGTAAAAGTCATTTTGGCAAGGGATGGAGGGAAGCATTGGAGGAAATTAGGATGAAAACTAATAAAAGAATAGTTTTACTTGCTGTTACCGAGGAAAAGTATTTAGCAATGTTAGCTAGTGAATTTGGTGGCAACGTAGGTAAGAAAGAGATTTACGAATTGAGTGGATTTGATGATTTTTGGGGTCCGGAGGAATTTTTAAAAAATAAGGAGAGAGAAGATGTAATTTATTTCGTGAGATCCTCTCAACCCCCCTCTTGGCAACGTGATCCGAGAACTCAAGTTGAGCATCCACTATTAAGCTCTTCTCAATTGAGAAGAATAATTAAAGCTAAAAGTATAACTTTTAACATTGACAACCCAGTTTGGTATGATTTGAATGATTTACATTATTATCCAAAGATTATAAATGACACCAAGGAATATTTGGTAAGAATGGGATTGGGTTTCCTTGTAAATTCCTACGAAGATCTTGTTAAGGAAAAAAAGTTAACTGAAAATTTCGAAAAATTCCTCCTGAGGAATAAGATTGATCCAGAGGAGGTAAGAGGGGGTGAAAAGCTAATTAGAGTAAAACCCCTAAAATTATGTTATGGGGGTTACGGGCATTTGAGATATAGGGTTTTAGATAAAGAATTTCGGCAGAAGCTCAAAAGAGAGTTAAGTCTCCGGGGTCCTTACATTTGCCAAGTAGAAATGGAAATGCCAAAACTTAAAGATGATGAAGGTAGAGAGTATGCCTATATCGACCGAATTTTCTATGCTTATTTGAATGAAAATCCCGTTTTTATTGGAGGTTTTAGAAATCTTATGCCGATTGATACTCTTGAGTTCAAAAAAGGAAGGATTCACGGGAATGCGGAAGCAGTTTGGGCACAAATCATTTAGCTTTTTTTGGCCGCACATTTGGTGCGGCTTTTTTGTTAGGATTTTTATGTTAAAATATTTAAAATTATGATTGAAAAAATTTTAGAATTTAGTAAAAAATTAATTTTAATTAAGTCAACTAATGAAAACAAAAAAGCATTGGATGATGCTTTAAGATTTAGTCTTTCTGAGTTAAAGGAATATCCAAAGATAATATTTGAATCTAAAGGAGTAAAAAGCGTTTTGATTTTTAATAAAAAAGGCAATTTTAAAAAATTCAAAATCATTCTTAATGGACATTTAGATGTAATTCCAGGCAAAGAAAATCAATACAAACCAGTAATAAAAGGGAACAAATTATATGGAGTGGGATCTGCTGATATGAAGGCGAGTGTTAGTTGTCTGATTTTTGCTTTTAAAGAAGTTGCTAAAAAAGTTAATTATCCTTTAGCTTTACAATTGGTGACAGATGAAGAAGTAGGAGGGTTTAATGGTACAAAATATCAAATAGAAAAAGGGATAAGATCTGATTTTGTAATTGTGGGAGAATCTACTAATTTTAATATTGAAAATAAAGCTAAAGGAATACTTTGGTTAAAAATTTTTACTAAAGGAAAGACTGGACATAGCGCAAGACCGTGGATGGGAGAAAATGCTATTTTGAAAATGAACACTTTTTTACAAAAATTAAAAGAGAAATACCCCTGGCCCAAAAAAGAAAAATGGGTTACTACTCTTAATATTTCTTCTATTAAGACCAACAATGAAGCTTTTAATAAAATTCCTGACTATTGCGAAGTTTGGTGCGATATTCGCTATATTCCAGAAGAGAAAAATCAAATTTTAAAAAATCTTAAAAAACTCCTTCCTAAAGGATTTATTTTAAAAACCTTAGTTAATGAGTCACCATTTTACGTAAACGAAAGAAATCCTTATGTGAAACTTTTAGTTAAATTAATAAAAAGAGAAACAAAAAAAGGAGGAAAACTTATAGGCGGGCATGGTTCTTCTGATGCAAGACATTTTACAAGAGTTTCTTGCCCAGCTGTTGAGTTTGGTCCTATTTATGGAGGAATTGGAAGTGATAATGAATGGGTCGATATTCCAAGTTTAGAAAAATATTTTCAAATTTTAAAAAATTTTTTATTTTCTTTACATTAAAAATTTTCTTAAATTTTGTTAAAGCAGGCTTACTTTGGCTGCTTTTAAGCAGGCTTTTTTATTTTTTAAAAATAAAATTTTTGTTTTATAGCTCGCTGTTTTTGTTTTTCAAATTCTTTTTTCTTTAATTTCTCTCTTTTTTCGTATTTTTTCATTGCTTGAACTATTGCTAATTCAACTTTCACTAAATTTCTTGTTATATAAACTTTTGTTGGCACTAAAAGATATTTTTTTTCATTCAAATAACTTGCTATTTCATATATTTCCTTTTTTTTCAAAAGAAGTTTTTTTGGTCTATCTGGTTGCCAATTTAAAGGAACATTTTTTGGTTGATAAGGTGGTATATTAAAATTTAAAAGCCAAACCTCTCCTTTATGAATAACACCATAACTTGAACTAATATCTCCAGAACCTTTTTTAATGCTTTTAACCTCAAAACCAAAAAGCACAATTCCAGCCTCGTATTTTTCAATTATTTTATAGTCTCTTTCAACCCTTTTATTTATTAACATATGTTATTATATAATTTAAATTTTCTAAAACTAAGCTTCAAGGCTTAAACCAACTCAAAAATTAAAATTACTCATAAAACGACATTTTTATGTGGATACTAACTTTTATTTATTAACATATGTTAAAATTATATAATGGATCTTTTAAGTAAAAAGATTGCTCTAAATTTAATTTTAATTTTAATAACATTTCTTTTATTTTTGAATGAAATAAATTCTTTTGG
>JAPYWP010000012.1 GCA_028276315.1 Minisyncoccota bacterium
TATATGAAGCAACAAAATGAGACCAACGGATCTATGCGGATATTAAACTGATTTATTCGGATAAAATATTGAATATCCGCATTTAATCCGTTTTGAATCTGTATTAATCCGTTGTTCAGGATATCCGCATTTATCCGTTTATAATCCGAATTTATCCGTGGTGTGGAGATGAACGCAGATTCAACACGGATACACGCTGATATTTTTATCCGCGTCAATCCGCGTATCTATTATCCGCGTTAATCCGCGGCAACGAAGTTACCAAGTTAATTATCTAACTAAAGTATTTTATAATTAATTTCCTTAATGTTGTAGTTTCTTAATTATGTTATAATTTTATAAAAAGATTAAATTGAATAAATTTTAAAACAATGGCTAAAAAATCTTTAAAGAAAAAAATCTATCAATTTACAGCTATTTTTGAAAAAAATGAAGATGGGGGTTATACAGTAACTGTGCCTTCTTTGCCTGGTCTTGTTACTGAAGGTGAAGATTTAGAAGAAGCTAAAAAAATGGTTGAAGATGCTATTCGTTGTTATTTAGAAGGTTTAAAAAAGGAAAGAAGAAAAATACCAGAAGAAAAAGAAGTCGGGCAGTTTAGAATTACGGTTAAAATATAAATGACTAAACTTCCACGAATTTCTTCCAGGAAATTAATTTCTATTCTTTTGAAGTTAGGATTTTATTTCCATCATCAAACTGGAAGCCATATTCATCTTCGGCATAAAACAAAAGAATATTTAAGAGTAGTTATACCAGCTAATAAAGAAACTTTAGCTCCTAAAACATTAAAAACGATTTTAAAACAAGCAGAACTTACTGTAGAAGAATTAAAAAACTTTTTTTAATTTTTCATTTAATGTTATTTTATTGGTTTTATAGAGAAAATTCACATCTACAATAAATTATTCTGAAAACAGAAATTAAAGCCCTTTATGAAACAACTAAATAACACCGCAGATGAACGCAGATTCAACACGGATACACGCGGATCTAAAAAAAATTAATCTTTGGACCTTGCATATCCAAATATTAAAACTTTTTCTTTTTGTGTTATAATAAAAATTATGGCAACTTTATTTAATAAAAAGCAAAATCTTAATTTAGAGATGAAGATCTATTTAGCCCAGCTTTTACAAGAAATTTTAATTGATCAGGAGTATTTTTTAGATTTGAAGGAAGATGTAAAGAAAAAACTAAAAGAATTTAGAAAAGGGAAAATTAAAACTGTTCCTTTTGAAAAAATTAAAAATAAATATTTAAATGATTGAAAAATACGAAGTTGAATTTTCTCTTCAAGCAGACAAATTCTTAAACAAAATTGATAAATCTTTAAGAAAGAAAATAATAAGAAAAATCGAATGGTTAGCAAAAAACTGTGAAATTATAAACCATCAACCTCTTCAATATGAATTTAAGGACTACTTTAAATTAAAATTAGGTAAAATAAGAATAATTTACAAAATCTTTCTTCAGAGAAAAGTCATCCTGATAGTTTATATTGATTTTAGAGATAGGATATATAAAATTAACTAATTTTAATAAAAATGATCGTGCGGATAAAATAAAATATTAATTATCCATTCTTATCATTTTTAAATACGGATTAATCCGTGTTAATCCGTTCTAAAATCCGCACAAATCTGTGGTGGCATATATCCGTGGTCAAAATTATCCGCGTCAATCAGCGTATTATTTGAATTATCAGCGTTCATCCGCGTTATAATCTGCGTTCATCCGCGGTTTAGAATATAATTAATTTGTGAGGACATTAAAAGCACAAGTTTTAATAGAACTTTTAATTGTTATTGGTCTTTTTTCAATTTTAGCAGCAGGTCTTGCTGGTGTTGTTTCTATATCTAGCAAAGCTAAGGTAACAGCTTCTTATATTACTCAGGCAAGAAGCCTTTTACAACAATATAGAGAAGCTATTTTTACTATATCTTTTAATGATTGGAATAAATTTGAGAATTTAAATAAAAGTTCAAGTAGTTTTTATTATTTATATTCAACATCAGGAAGTTGGGAAATTAATTCTGGTAAAGAAATTTTTAATTTTCAAGAGAAAAATGTTGAAAGATATTTTTATGTAGAAAAAGTTTGGAGATTTAATAATATCCCAACAACTACAAATTATGGTGATACAAATTTTGATCCAGCTACTTTAAAATTTACAATTGTAGTTAATGTTGAAAATTACAAGATAACTGATGAATTTTTTTTAACTAAATGGAAAAATACTTCTGTTTTTCAAAGTAGTTGGGGTGGTGGTCCTGGGGTTGAGGGACCTTTAAAATTTTTTAGCAATTACTTTAGTTCTAGCTCAAATATAAAATACGATGATGAAAAAATTCAACTTTCAAAATAAAGGTTTTTCAATGATTGAACTTTTAATTTATTTAGGTATTTTGGTTGTTGTTTTAACTATGATTATGCAAATTACAGTTCCAATTATAAAATCAAATATTGTTACAAAAGGGCAAACCCAAATAAGGCAAGAAATAGCATATTTAATAGAAAAGCTTACATCAGAAGCAAAAAATTCTTTAGAAGTTAATTTAGTTTCTGATTGGATTATAAGATTTAAAAAATCAAATCAAGAATCTTATATAAGATTTGGTCAGAAAACTTATATTAATGAAAATAATGAAGTTTTGGGTTATATGCATAGTTTTTATGGAGGAACTTTTTCTTTGAATTGTAAAAATTTTAATACAAGTTGTCTTGTAAATTATGGAGTTGTTTTTAATGAGCAAAATCAAAGATTAGAAGGATGGGCTTGGTCTCCTATTTTAGGTTGGATTCATTTTGCAACATCTTCAAGTTATCTTGAATATAACGTAAGATACAATTCTTCAACAAGAGAATTTTATGGTTATGCTTGGAACGATGTTATTGGTTGGATAAAGTTTAACTGCGATCCAAGCGGTAATTCTCAAAATTGCACTTCTTTAAAATGGAAAGTTGCTCTTGATGAGGAAAAAAACATTTATGGTTATGCTTGGAACGATGTTATTGGTTGGATTGTTTTTGATGGTAAAAATGCTTATGCTTTTTATAGAGATCAAAATAATGAAGTAAACCTGCTTTCTAAAAATATTTATTTTAAAAAAGTAAATTTTGAGAAAGTAAATTCTTCAATTAATGGTTATTTAAAAGCAGAACTTATTTCTCCTTTACCCGGAAAACCAATAGAGATGGAAACTTATGTAAATATTTTACAGGGCAAATTAAGATAAAATTTATGTTATAATTAAAACTTAAAAATCTCTATTAATAATTTTAAAATTTGCAAAAATTAAAAATAATGTGTTATAATAAATATTTAAAGGCACAAGCATCTTTACCTTCATTTTTAATAATTACATTTTTGATTTTAATCATAATATCTACTCTTGGTTATTCAGCTATGATAGAGCTTTTAAATACAGAAAGAGAGAAAAATATATCTTATGATTGGTCTTTAATTACAAGTGCTTTTAATGAGGCATTAATTAGATTAGCTAGAGATAAGGATATTGATAGCTCTTTTAATCTTAGTTTTCCATTTGGAACAGCTAGTGCAACAATTTCAAGTAGTGGTACAAAAAAAATAGTTGAAATTGAAGCAAATCCTCAAGGTATTTTTTCTTTTAAAAAGAAAGTAAGGGCTATTTTAAATATTGATAAATTTGGAGTAATTAAAATAGAAGAATTTAAAGAATATTAGCCGGGGTGGTGGAATTGGTAGACACACAACCTTCAGAAGGTTGTGCTCTTTGAGCGTGTGGGTTCGAATCCCACCCCCGGCACTAAATTAAAAAATTTTAAAATGAGGACAAAATTAATAGAAAAAAAACCAAAAGAAAAAATAATTGAAGAAAGAACAAAAGATAAAGTATTAAAAATTGTTCCTCTTGGAGGATTAGAAGAAGTTGGTAGGAATATGACTTATTTTGAATATGGAGATGATATTATTATTGTTGATATGGGTCTTGGTTTTCCTGAGGCTGAAACTATGCCTGGCGTTGATTTTGTTGTTCCTAATATTGAATCTTTAAAAAATAAAAAAGAAAAAATAAGAGGAATTTTTATAACTCATGGTCATTATGATCATATAGGAGCTATTCCTTATTTAATTGAACAAATAGGAAATCCGCCAATTTATGCAACACCATTAAGTAGGGGTATTATTTTAAGAAGACAAGAAGATTTTCCTTATGCACCAAAGTTAGAGATATATGAGTTTAATAAAAAAGAGTATAAAAAAATAAATGTTGGAGTTTTTGAGGTAGAATGGTTTCATGTAAATCATAATATTCCAGATTCTGTTGGTTTTGTAATAAGAACCCCGGTTGGTAATGTTTTGCATACAGGTGACTTTAAAATAGATTTTACTCCAATGTGCGATTTACCTGCAGATCTTACAAGAATAGTTGAACTTTCAAAGGATATAACTTTACTTATGGCAGATTCTACTAATGCTGATCAGCCAGGTCATGTTATTTCAGAAAGAGAAATTATGAAAAATTTAGAAGAAATATTTAAAGAAGCTCCAAGAAGAATTTTTGCATCAACTTTTGCTTCTTTAATAGAAAGAATCCAACAATTAATTTGGCTTTCAGAAAAATATAATAGAAAAGTTGTAATAGATGGTTATACAATGAAAATGAACACTGAAGTTGCTAAAGCATTAGGTTATTTAAAGGTTGAAAGGTTTACATTAATTAGTCCTGAAGAAGCTTTAAAGCTTGATCCAAGTAGGGTTACTGTAATTTGTACAGGTGCGCAAGGAGAGGATAATTCAGTTTTAATGAGAATTGCAAGTGGTGATCATAAGTATTTTAAGATTCAACCACAAGATACAGTAATTTTCTCATCTTCTGTTGTCCCTGGAAATGAAAGGTCTGTTCAAATGTTAAAAGACTCGCTCTATAGACAAGGGGCAAGAGTTTTTCATTATCAAATGATGGATATTCATGCTTCTGGTCATGCTTTTAGAGAAGATTTGAAACTTTTAATTAGTATTGTAAAACCAAAATATTTTATGCCAATTCATGGTCATTACTTTATGTTAAAGCAAGCAGGAGAGATAGCAAAAAGTCTTGGTTATTCTGATGATCAAATTATTATTGCTTCTAATGGTCAAGTTATTGAAATGGATGAGAGTGGAGTAAGGCTTTTAGATAAAAAAGAACCAGCAGGTTATGTTTTTGTTGATGGTTTAGGAGTTGGAGATGTTGGTGAGGTTGTTTTAAGAGATAGACAAGTAATGTCGCAAGATGGAATCTTTGTTATTGTTGTAGTTATTGATA
This sequence comes from Minisyncoccota bacterium, assembly GCA_028276315.1. Classification (GTDB taxonomy): domain Bacteria; phylum Patescibacteriota; class Minisyncoccia; order UBA6257; family HR35; genus RSWP11. The sequence goes on from JAPYWP010000012.1 coordinate 5,295, forward strand.
GTCAAACAGGAAGATTAAGAACAAGTCCAGATATAATTTCAAGGGGTTTTGTTTATTTAAGAGAGTCTCAAGAACTTTTAAAAGAAGTTAGAGCTCTTATAAAAAAAATAGTTGCAAAATCAGTAAATCAAAATACTCCTTGGCCACTTATAAACGAAGACTTTATTAAAAATAATATTAAAGAAGAGCTTGGAGAATTTTTGTTTAAAAAAACCCATAGGCGCCCTATGCTAATTCCTGTAATTATTCAAGTTTAATTTTATATTCAGTTTTATAGATTTGTGATATAATAAAATATTATTAATTAAGTCTTACCAGGCTAATTTCATTCAAAATGAAAAAAACTTTAAAAATATTTAAAAAAAGGAATGAATTAGCTTGTCTTTTATATGACAAGCAAAATTCTCCTCATATTAACTTTAGTTTTGGGTATTTTAATAGGTTATGTTTTAAGAGTTTTAATTGTAAAAAGAATTATTAAAAGTAAAGAGAAAGAATTAGAAGAAGAGCTACAAAAAGCTAAAAGAGAAGCAAAAGAAATAATTGTAGATGCTAAAAATAAGGCTGTTTTAATTTTAGAGGAAGCTAAAAAAGAAGAGAAAAAGAGATTTGAAGAAATATCTAAAAGAGAAGAAAGAATTTTTAAAAAAGAAGAAGAACTGGAAAATAAGTTAAAAGAGGTTGAAAATGAAAAGAATAAACTTAAAGATGAGCTTAATAAGGTTTTAAATTATAAAAAAGAACTTGAAAATTTAAAAGAACAAAAAACTAAAGAGTTAGAGAAAATAGCAAATATGAAAGTTTCCGAAGCAAGAGAAATGTTAATCAAAGAAGTTGAATCAATGTATCAAAATGATCTTATTGAGATAATTAAAAGGTTTGAGCTTTATAGAAAAGAAGAGATAGAAAAAAGATCTATTAATATTATTACAACAGTTTTGCCAAGATACAGCCGTTCAGTTGTAAGCGAATTTACAACAACACCATTTTATTTAGAAAGTGATGATATAAAAGGAAAAATTATTGGAAAAGAAGGTAGAAATATAAGATATTTTGAAAATTTGACAGGCGTAGAAATTATTATAGATGAGACTCCAGGAGTTGTTACCCTTTCTTGTTTTGATCCAGTTAGAAGAGAAATTGCAAAGTTAGCTTTAGAAAAACTAATAAAAGATGGAAGAATTCATCCAGCAAAAATAGAAGAAAAAGTTAAAGAAGCTAGTGAAGAGATAAATAATAAAATAAAAGAAGCAGGGGAGAATGCAGCATATCAATTAGGTATTTTAAATTTGCCACCTCAAATTTTACATCTTATGGGAAGACTTGCTTTTAGAACAAGTTATGGGCAAAATGTTCTTACTCATTCAATAGAAACTGGAATTTTTGCAAGAATGATAGCAGAGGAACTTGGTCTTGATAGTCAAGTTGCTCTTTTAGGTGGATTTTTGCATGATATAGGAAAATCCGTAGATCATGAAATAGAAGGTAATCATGTTGATCTTGGTATTAAAATACTCCAAAAATATGGAATTGATAAAAAAGTAATTGATGCAATGAAATCTCATCATGAAACTTATCCATACGAAATTCCAGAAGCATATGTTGTAACTGCTGCTGATGTTTTATCTGCTACAAGGCCCGGAGCAAGATCAGATACATTTGAAAATTATCTTAAAAGACTAGAAGATTTAGAAAAAATAGCTTATTCATTTGAGGGTGTTCAAAAAGCTTATGCAATTTCTGGTGGTAGAGAAATAAGAGTTTTTGTTATTCCAGAAAAAATAGATGATGTTAAGATGGCATTTTTGGCAAAAGATATTTCTAAAAAGATAGAAGAAGAGTTAAAATATCCAGGAGAAATTAAGGTTGTTGTAATTAGAGAAACAAGGGCGGTAGAGTATGCAAGATAAATTTGTAAATTTTTTAAAATATGCAAGATAAATTTGTAAATTTTTTAAAATATGATATAATTATATTATGATTACAAAAACAATAGAAAAATATATAAAGCTTTTACCAGAAAGAGATGCTGAAATTTTAAGATTAAGATTTGGTTTAGGTGATGAAGGGCCTTATTCTTTGCAAAAAATTGGCTCAAAATATGGTATTACAAGAGAAAGAGTAAGGCAGGTTCAAAATGAAAGTATAAATAAAATAAAAGAAGCAATATTAAATGACGAGAAATTAAATAAAGTAATAATTTTAGGTAAAAAATTAATAAAGCAAACTAATGGATTTTCAGATTTAGATTTAGAAAGGCAAATATCACAAGATTTTGGTTCTGGTACAAAGGAAAATCATATCAGGTTTATTTTAATTTTAGATCCTGAAATTAAATTAGAGGGTAAAGACGATTTTCATGAAAGGTTTTATGTAATTAAAGAGAAAAAGAGTAAAATAAAAGATTTCTTTCATTCTATTGCAAAAGAGCTTCATGGCCAAAAATTAGACTATGAAAAATTTAAAGATAAAATTTTGTCTTTTTTCAATAAAAAATTAAAAGAAGATTTAAATGAGAAAAGTTTTACAAAAATTTTAAAAATATCTAAAAAAATTTGGCTAAATCCATTTAATGAGGGTGGTCATGAAGAAAATTTTTATATAGCTCCAAAAAATACCAAGCATAGAATATTGACAGTATTTCATTACCATAAAAAACCTCTCCATTTTAAAGAAATTTATGAGATACTTAAAAAAGTTAGAGAAAAATTCCATGAGTTAATTCATCCATCTTGGAATAAAATAACAAAATTAGAAACAATTCATAATGAACTTATAAGACATCCGGATTTTGTTCTTGTTGGAAGGGGTCTTTATGCTTTATCTAATTGGGGTTATTCTGGGAAAACAGTAGAAGAGTTAATTTTAGAATATCTTTCAAATGTTAAAAAACCAGTTAAAAGAGAAGATGTTATAAATTATGTTCTAAGTAAAAAGATAGTAAAACCATCAGGGGTTAGTATTGTGCTTTATAGGCTAAAAGGTAAAGTTAAGTTTTTAGAAAATGGAATGGTTAGTTTATAAAATTTTATGGGAGAATTTTTAAAATTTTTTATTAACTACATTTCAAAAGTTTGGTTTGTAGTTCTCCCAATAGCAATTTGGCATATTTTTAAGGATATTTGGATCACCACAATAAGAATAAACTATAACATTACTAAAAGAAAATGGATTTTTCTAGAATTAAAAGTTCCTCTATTTCAAGAAAAATCGCCTTTATCGCTTGAGCAAGTTTTTGCATCATTACATGGAATTTATGTTAAAGGTAAGCCTAATAAAAGAATATTTGAGGGTTATACACCGCCATGGTATGTTTTTGAACTTGTGGCAAATGACCATGAGCTTAAATTTTTTATAAGAATTGAAGAAAGATATTTAAATTTTGTTAAAAGTCGTTTTTATAGTCAATATCCAGAAATAGAAATAGAAGTTGTGAAAGATCCTTTATATCTTTTACCTTTTAAAATACCAAATAAAGATTATGATTTTTATGGAACAGAATTTAAACTTTCAAATGAGAATTATTTTCCAATAAGAACTTATACAGATTTTGAAAAAGGCGACCTTAAAACAGAGCAGAAAATTGATCCAATTACACTACTTTCTGAAGCAGCAGGAGAATTTTCAAAAGACGAATGGTTTGTTGTTCAAATATTTGCAAGACCAGTTCCAGGAGACGAAGACGAAGAATTTTCTTTTCTTTGGGTTGAAAAAGGGAAAGAGAAAATAAATGAAATTTTAAAGAAAAAAGAAGAAAAAAAAGAGGGAATTTTTGATGAGATTTTAGATTTTACTATTAATCTTTTAAAAGCTCCTTTTTCTCCTCCTAAATTTAAAGAAAAAAAGAAAGAAGAATCACAACAAATGACTTTGTTTCAGCTTGATCCTATTTCAAGGCTTCAAATAGAAAAAATAACTGAAAAAACTTCAAAGATTGGATTTCAATGCGGCATTAGGGTTGGTTATTTTGCAAAAAAGGATATTTTTAAAAAATTAGCAGGTTCAAGAATTCCTCTTATATATAGCATTTTTAAATCTTTTGAAAATACTCATTTAAATAGTTTTTCTGATGTTAAAGAAGTTAGAACAAGAGCTTATTATTATTTTGTTGAAAGAAGAGAATTTCAAAAGAAAAGAAATCTATATTATTATTTAAGATACTTTTTCTGGACACAAAAAAAGTTTATTTTAAATATAGAAGAATTAACATCAGTATTCCATTTTCCAAGAACAAGATTTATAGAAAGCGGAATAAAAAGAACAACATTAAAACAACCAGCCCCACCATCAAATTTACCCTTTATATAATTAAAATATGATTCAACCTCTTGGATATGTAATTTTTAGAGGAGAAAAAAAGCTTTTTGGGATAAAAGAAGATGATAGAAGAAGGCATATTTATATTATAGGAAAGACAGGAAGTGGTAAGACAACTCTTTTAGAAAATATGATGATTTTTGATATTGAAAATAAAAATGGATTTGCTTTTATTGATGCCCATGGTGATACGTGCGAAAGATTATTAAAATTTGTTCCCAAAGAAAGAATTGAGGATGTTATTTACTTTAATCCAGCAGATCTTAACTATCCATTTAGTTTTAATATTTTATCTCAAGTTCCTTGGGAATTTAGACATATTTTGGTTTCTGGTTTAATGTCTGTTTTTAAAAAAATATGGGTTGATGCTTGGTCAAGTAGAATGGAATATATTCTTACAAATACTCTTTTAGCTTTAGTTGAATTTCCAGATTCAACTCTTTTAGATGTAAATAGAATGCTTGCTGATAAAAATTTTAGAGAAAAAGTTATTGAAAAATTAAAAGATCCTGTTGTTAAAAATTTTTGGACGCAAGAATATTCAAGATATACGCAAGCTTTTCAGGTAGAAGCTATTGCTCCAATTCAAAATAAAATTGGACAATTTTTAACATCTCCTCTTATAAGAAATATAATCGGTCAGAAGGAAAGCAAAATAGATTTTAGAAAATTAATGGATGAGAAAAAAATATTTATTGCTAATATCTCTAAAGGATTAATTGGAGAAGATAATGCTGCTCTTTTGGGTGCGATGCTTGTTACGAAAATTCAACTTGCTGCTATGTCAAGAGCAGATATTCCAGAGCAGCAAAGGGTTGATTTTTATCTTTATGTTGATGAATTTCAAAATTTTGCTACAGATTCTTTTATAAATATTTTATCTGAAGCAAGAAAATATCATCTTAGTTTAATTTTAGCAAATCAATATTTGGATCAATTACCAGATAAAATTAAAACAGCTATTATTGGAAATATTGGAACTATTATAGCTTTTAGAGTTGGTCCTCTTGATGCAGAGATTTTAGCTAAAGAATTTGAACCATATATTAGCGCTATAGATCTTTTAAATTTACCAAAATATACAACTTATATAAAAATGATTGTTGATGGAATAACCACTCAACCATTTATTGCAAATACACTTCCACCAAGAGAATTACCAAAAATAAGTTATGAGGAAGAAATTATTAATTTTACAAGATCTAAATATTGTTCTACAAGAGGTTTTGTTGAAAAACAAATAAAAGATAGATTTGGTTATCTTCCTGTAAAAGAAGGAGAAAAAGAACAATTTTTAGCAAAATGCTGGAATTGCGGAAAAGAAATTTATGTAGATTTTCCTCCAACAAGAGAAAAACCAGTCTTTTGCGAAAGTTGCCAGGGTAGTTTTACTCCAGAAATTTCTCTTAAAAAATCTATTGAAAAAGGTCTTGTACAACCATTTAAAACAAAAAAAGATATTAAAGATGAAAAAATTTAAAAGAGTAAATTTATAAAGATACAGCTCCAGGAATAAAATTTTCTATTGATTTAGAACTTGAATCTATCTCTGGTAAGTTAAAATTTACATCTATCTGTGAAAATTCTTGATGGAAAGAAATATTATTTTTTTCTAAGATTAAAATATTTTCTCCAACCTGATTTATATAAGGAGTTACTTCTATTAAAATTTCAATATTTTCTTCTTTATCTATTTTATATTTTTTAATATAAAAACTATTTTCGCTAAATTCTCCTTCAGATGCATTTTTTATTTTTGACCAGTATGGAGTTTTAAAATAAAGTGTGAAATTTGAAATTTCTTCTCCTTTTGGTATTAATTTAAATTTTACTAAAAAAGTAGAAGTTTTTTGAGCCTTTAAACTATTAGATCCAGAAACTAAACTAATTTTCCTCTCTATATCTAATCCTCCTTTAACTTTTAAATTTAAAATTTTTTCATATTGGATATTTTCTAACTCATCTTTAAAGGTTATTTTAAATGGTATTTGCAGGTTAAAATAATTTTGAGGGATTTTTGTTTTTAAATTAAAGGATAACAAAACAGTTTGATTTGGAGATATTTTATAAAGTTCAGGACTTTTTTCATATTCCCAATATAAATTTAATGTTTCTTCTAATTTTGCAAAACCGCCATTTAAAACTTTTATTTTTGAAATTTCAAAATACTCAGGGGCTGTTTCTATTTTTACTTTTGATGTTTTTAAAATTTTATCACTATTATTTTTAATTTCTAATTTAAGATCTAATTCGGCATTAGGTTCTATAAATTTTGGTAAATTCAAATCAACTACTACTTTTGATTTTTCTAACATTAATGCTAGATTTATATTTTTGCCATATAAAATTTCTTTATCTTCAGTTAAATAAATTTCAAAA
>JAPYWP010000013.1 GCA_028276315.1 Minisyncoccota bacterium
TTCTATCAAAAAGATAATTTGTTTTTAAAAAGTATTTAATTATAAAAAGATCATCTTTTTCCAAAAACTTTTCTAAAATACTAAGATTCTTTTTAAGCCTCTCATATCTATCAATATTGTGTTTTTTGAGCCATTCTTTATATACCGAGCTTATCTTTTTATTTTTATACTTATTTTTTATATAACTACTTAAAAATGGAATAAAATCAGATAAAGAAAGTGCTGGTTTTTCTGTATAAATTTTTATTATTTTTTTTAATTTTTCTTTTTTTGGGGGTGAAGCAAAATTAATTTTCTTGTAAAATTTTGTAACATTTTCTTTTCCTACAATAGTTAATCTAAAATGATTTTTATACCTATCATATCTAATAAAGCTTGCAATTCCAAAACGAAGTAATAATATTTGTAAATCTTTTATTAATTTTTCACTTTTAGAAACATAATCTATTCTTGGATTTTTTTTACCAAATATCAAGCTTCCATCTCCTTCAAACAAAGCCCTCAAAAAATAAGCTGCAGTTTCTTTATTAGCATCAAAGATTATTTTGGGTATTTCTTTTTTGTCTGCTGAAGTTTTATAAAGACCAAGATTATTTAAAAATTGATAGATAAAAGAGGAGCAAATTTCTATAGAATAATATTCTTTTTTTGTAAATCCTACTAGTTTTCTTTTAGAAATATAAGTATTTAAAGTAGGAAAATTTTTCTTCAAATATTTTTTTAGTAGGTTAATAATATACGTGTTATTGTTTATAATGCAAATTTTTTTACATCTTGATCCATAGTCTATAAGGCATCCTTCTGAGACAACAAATCCTAAAATAAAAGCAAGTTCTTTATTAAGTTTAGTTGGTAACTTATGAATATGTATTTTTTTAGAAAAATTTTTGGGATAATAATCAAAAAGCTTTGGATTATCTTTTGGCCAAAGAAGGTCTTCTGTTCTATCAATAACAGCAAAATCACCTATTTCAATATCTTTAATTAATTTCCACATAAATACAGGTTTTCCTTTTTTATCTTTACTTAAAACTAAAATTGGATGATTTTCTGTTGCTTTTAAAGAATACCCATGGAATGTTTTTATTTCAAAAATAGGATGAATACCAGAGTTAAACCATTTGCTTGCTTTATTAATATTTTTATTAAATGATAATACTTTAATATCAATTTCTTCTGTTTGAGAAATTTCTTTAATTCTCTCTAAACATCTATTTGTTATTACTAGTGAATCACCAGTAATACAATAGCGCATTTGAGCTGGCGGGTCTCCATCAATTGATCCCATATTTCCTTGACCCCAAACAAGCGGATATCTTAAAGAAAAATCTTGAGCCATTCTAACCAAAGCATCATATACAGCTTGATCTCCATGAGGATGATAGCGAGCAAGAGTTGTCCCAACAATATTAGCACATTTTGTAAATTTTTCATTCGGCCAAAGCCCTAATTCTTTCATCACAAAAAGAATTCTTCTTTGAACTGGCTTTAATCCATCTCTTACATCTGGCAGAGCTCTTGAAATAATAACAGAAATAGCATAATCAATATAACTGTTTTTAAGTTCTTCTGAAATTGAAACATCTTTTATTTTTTCCATAGTTTATTTTAAGATTTTAAAAATTATTGATTTTCTTCTGGAACGAATTGCTTATAAGTATTTACAAAATCTTCAAAATACTTTCTTCTAATATCTTCGTTTGTCTTACCATCTCCTACAATTAAAGGTTGTCCCCTAAGCAGTCTTGATAAATTAGCAACTCCTTGCTTTATAACTTCCATTCTTTGTGCAAGACCAGTAGATTCTGTTTTTGGTTTAACTATAGGATTTAAAACTAATCCACCTTTTGAAATAAACCAAAAAGAAAAAATAATTAAAAAAGTAAAAGTTGAATAAAGATATAATTTAATTTTTTTATCATTCATATTATTGAAACTTTACAGGCCAATTCTTTTTCAAAAAAATTAGCCTGTAAATTATTTTGCAAAATTAATTCTTTTATATTTAAATCTTTTAAAATATCCTTAAAAGACTTATCTTGATTAAGTAAAAAAACATAAACAGGCTCTTGAAGTATTAAATCTAAAATTTCTGGAATTGAATTAAATTTTTCTTCTAAAACAAGCAAATTTTCATCACCCTTTAAAAGAAAATTTACTGATTCATTTTCTGAAAAACCAAATATAAAAATATCATTTACCTCATACTCTCCTGGCAAATAAAATATTTTTTCTTCTTTAAATTTTTCTAAATTATCCCTTTTTGTAAATATATAAAAATTGGCTGAAAATTTAGACTTTGGATTAATACCAACTAAATTCTTATTTATTTTTACCCTAAAACCACCCTGGAGTCTTTCAAATGTCATAAAAATATTATAAAACAAAAATTAAATTTTAGAAAGATTTGAAAACTCTAAATATGCTTTAAGAGGATCTTTTTCGTTAAAAATTGAACTTCCTATTACAATAAACTCTGGATTAAATTTTAAAATTTCTTTAATATTATCTTTTCTAACCCCGCCATCAAAACCAAATTTTACATTCTTAAATTCTTTTTTTAATATATTAAGATTCTCTAGGGCACTATTTTTTAAAATTTGTCCAGATGGGCCTGGATCAACTCCTAAAATTAAAAATCCATCTATAAAATTAACATATTTTTTAAAATCTAAAACATTCTCATCTGGTCTTAATGCTATGTATATATTTTTTTTAATTTTTTTAACAACTTTTATAACTGCATCTAAATTTGAAGAATCTTGATGCACAAAAATTCTTTTAATATATGATTTATCCCATCTAAAAACTTCAATAGGTAAAAGATAAGTCATTAAATGAATATCAAAAGAAATTTTAAAGTTAAAATCTATTTTATCAAGATCTTGCCAAGTACTATAGGAACAAAAATCTTCTTTTGCTAAATCAAAATGAAAATGTTTTACTTTTGGATAAAGAAGATTTATTTTTTCATAAAATTCATCTTTGCTTTTAACATTTAAAGCAGGTATTATCTTTACCATAAAATTTATTTTTGTGGTTGTTGCTGAGATTGTGGCTGCTGAGGTTGTTGAGGCTGAGGCTGTTGCGGTGTTTGAATTTGAATTGGTAAAAATCCGCTCTCTTTATTTTGTTCAATTCCTTTTAAAAGATTGCTTTCTTTGCTTATATAAGACCAAAAAACAACATTGTTTCTGTTAAACACAATAAAATCATTTGGTTGCCATATAGTATTTTTCCACCTTAAAAATCCTCTTTCTATTTGTCCTGTTTGTTGGTTAAATTGATTTTGAAGTATCCAAGGGTTTTTTAAAATCAAACTTGATGGTGTTACTTTTAGATAACCAACATAAATATCTCCGTTTGAAATTAAAACAACTGCTGGTTTTGATTTTGAAAAAAATACAAAATAAATCACAAAAAGTAAAACTACCAAAACTACTATTAAAATCCAAATTATTTTTTTCATTATTTTCATTTCTCCGTAAAACTAAAATTAGTTTTACGGAGAGTAATTAATTATTATTTTATATATAACTGGTGTTTGACTTTGATCTTGCGAAGGATTTAAAATAACTTTGTATCTAAAGTATCTTTTACCATAATGAAGAGGGCATCTAATTGGAATTGTTGTATCTGAATCACTTGAAGGTTCATAAAATGCATTTGGGTCACAACTAGGACCCAAAAATTCCCATGAACCAGATGTTGAAGTTGCTGTTGCTAATTGAAATTTTATCTTACCTCCATTTAATTTCCCTTCCCAAATTATAGAATTATAAGAAACTCCAACATCTATTCCAGTATCAAAAATAGAAGAAACTAATTCTCCTTCACTAGCATAAGCAACAAATGATGTTTTAACATAAAAATTTAAACTTCCACCAAGTTCTTGAGAATTAAAAGAAATCCATCCAATATTATCATTCCAAGCATAGCCATGAAAAATACCATTTTCATCTATCCAAACTTTATAAGGAGAGGTATCGCAAACGCCCAAATCTTGGCAATTAAAAGAAATCCATCCAATATTATCATTCCAAGCATAGCCAGAAAGAGTACTTGATGTTGTTGATGGAATTTTTAAAACTTTATAATTAGAACTTCCACATGCATCAATATCATTACAGTTAAAAGAAATTAATCCAACTGAACTTGAAGCAAAACCAGAAAGAGCATTAATACCTACATTAACAGAATAAGCATTTTGAGAACAATCACTTCCACTTCCATTACAAAGATCTATCCAACCTAAAATATCATTCCAAGCATAAGAATTTGGATATTCTATATTTCCTGCAAATGCTAAATTTTTAAAAAATAAAAATAATAAAATTAAAAATAATTTTGTTAAAATTTTACCTTTCATCTTGATTTTTCTTTTTTCTTAAAAATGCTGGAATATCAAAAACATCTTTTTCAAAATCACTTTGAATTTCTATAATTGGTTTACTTGAAAAATTGCTTGCTATCAAAATTAATCTTATTTTCTTTTTTAACCTTTCCAAAATCGTAGCACCAAATATAATTTTTGATGAAACTCTATCAACTTGCTCTTTTATATTTTCAGCTATTTCTTTAACTTCACCAATTTTAAGATCTTGGCCTCCTATTATATTAAAAAGAACTCTTTTTGCATTAAAGAAATTTATGCTTAAAAGTGGTGAAGATAATGCACTAGATAATGCAATTTTTGCCCTATTTTCACCCTCCCCCTCTCCAATACCAACAAAAAGATGTCCTGCATCTTTTAAAACTAATCTAAGATCTGCAAAATCAACATTTATAAGACCTGGATTTACAATTAAATAAGAAATTCCTTCTATTAATTTTTTTAAAATTTCATCAACTTTTAAAAATGCTTCATCTAAAGAAATTTCTTTATCTATGATCTTAAATATTTTCTCATTTTCAATTGTAATATAAGAATCTATAAAATCTTTTATTTTATTAAAACTTTCTTGAGCTATTTCTGCTCTAACTGGACCTTCAAATTCAAATGGAAAAGTAAAAACTCCTAAAGTTAAAATTTTCATTTCTTTTGCAAGTTCGCTAATTACAGGAATTGCACCACTACCAGTTCCACCACCAAGTCCACCAACTAAAATTAAAAAATCAGCATCTTTTATTGCTTCTTTTATTTTATGAATATCTTTCTGGGCAGCTATTTCTCCAAGCGCAGGATCCATACCAGTACCAAAACCTTTTGTTTCATCTTTTCCTATTTTTATTTTTTTTGTTGCTTTAATTTTATAAAGATCTTGTAAATCAGTATTTATAGCAATAAGTTCAACTCCTTTTACTGAACCAGAAAGTCTATTTATCATATTTCCACCAGCACCTCCAACTCCAACTATTTTTATATTTACAATATCTTTTAAACCTTTTTTAACCATTTTAATTAAAACCTAATAATCTTTTAATTTTACTTAAAATACCTTTTTCTTCAAAAAACTTATATTCTAATTTTAACATAGAAATTGCATTTGCATATTCTTCAAAATCTTGATCTTGAGAGTCAAAAAATTTATTAACTAATGTATTCTTTTTAGCATAAATTTTCATTTTTTCTTTTGTAAAATTAACTATGTTAGAAATTTTAGAACCACCGCCAGAAAAAACAATTCCACCTGGAATTTTTTTTGAAAAACTAAAATCTTTTAAAAATTCATCTATTTTTTCCAAAATTTCCTCAAATCTTGAATCTAAAATATCAGTAATTTCTTTTAAAGAAAATTCCCCAAAACTATTTGAAATTTTTTCTTTTTTAGAAATTTTTTTGCTACCTAGCATTCCATATTTATTTTTTATTTCTTCTGCTACTTCAATATCAACTCTAAGACCAACAGCAAGATCTTTTGTTAAATTATAACTACCAAGAGGAATAACTTTTATGCCCAAACACTTATTTTCATAAAACAAAATCATTGAAGTAGTTTCGTGCCCAATATCTACAAATAAAGTTCCTATATCTTTTTCCCTATCATCCAAAAAAAGACTTGCACTACAATATGGCGGGAACTTAATTTTAAAATCCTCATTAAAAAACTTATTAAAAATAACTTTAAAATCTTCAATAAATGGCAAGTAACCATCAATTATAAGAGAAAAAAGTTCTAATTTAGTTCCTGGTTTCTCAATAGGATCTTGAATTTCAACTCCATCTAGATACCAACTTATAGGATAAAAATCAACAATAGTTCTGCTTGAAGGTATATTTCCTCTTTTTGGATAACTTTCTATTCTTTCTATATCTTCTTCCTTTACTTTATCATGATTTATAAAAATAAAATCTTTTTGAAATCTTGCTGAAAAACTATCTGAGCAAAAACCAACAATAGCTTTTTTGAATGTAGTCTCTAAAGAGCTCTCGAACGTATCTATAAGATTTGAAATTGTTTCATCAAAATCTTTTTTATTTTTAATATTTCCTCTTTGGAATCCTTTTGTTTTTATTTTTGTAAAATCAATAATCTTATTTTTCTCAAAATCAAAAACAACTCCTTTGGTTTCATAACTTCCAACATCTATTCCAAGTCCATACATAAAATTTAATCTAATTTAATATAATTATGATACCTTCTTGCCATATCTAATGCTTTTTCAAGAGGCCATCCTTCCTTTAATTTTTCTTCAACAAATTTTTTAATTTTTAATCTATAAATTTTTGATCTCCAAATATTAAGCTCACTTGGTTTTTTCCCTCTAAATCTATTTTTCGTCACCTCTTTCAAAAGTCCGCTTTTTTGTACCCTTTGATTAAATCTTTTAAGTAAACTTTGTATTGTTTCTCCTTCTTTTAAAATACATCTAACTCTCATTTTTTAATTTTATCATAAATTTCCTCCAAATTTTCTGGAGGAAAATTTACAATAGAATGAATTGAACCACCTTTATCTTCTGGATAACGCGGAATTATATGAAAATGTAAGTGGCTTATTGTCTGTCCTGCATGTTTCCCATCATTAACACCTAAAGTAAATGATTCAACTTTTAATTTCTTTCTTAAAGTATTCATTACATTTTTAATAACTTTATAAAAATCTAAAACTTCATCATTTTTAAGGTCTGAAAAACTATTTCTATGTCTTTTTGGAATAACTAAAGTATGTCCTGGCGTTAGTGGTTTTATATCTAAAAATGCTAAAGAAAGATTTGTTTCTTTAACTATCATTGATTTTATTTCTTTTTTTGCTATTTTACAAAATAAACAATCTTTCATTTTATTTTTCTTTTTAATTCTTTACTTAAAAATTTTAAGTAAATTTCTTCTTGAATACCATTTTCAAAATTTTTAAATATTACCTTCTCTTCTTTTACCTCAACTTCTCCTGCCAAAAGACAATATTTTAATTTTAAACTATTTATATAATCTAACTGCTGCTTCAAACTACCTTTACCAAAAGCATCAATTACCCTAAAACCATTATTTACAACTTCATTTATAACTTTTAACATATAATTTCTTGCTTGAAAACCTATAGTAACTATTCCTATTGCATTTTCCTCTTTTTTATAATTTTGCCATAAACTTAAAATTCTTTCAACACCAACTGCACCACCAACACCACCAATTTTCTTTTTACCCAAAAACAAAGAAAGATCATCATATCTACCTCCTCCGCCTAATGCTAATTCTTCGTTTTCTACAAAAATTTCAAAAACAGTCCTGTTATAATAATCTAAACCTCTTACAATATTATTTTGAATTTGATAAGAAATTTTGCTCTCGTCTAAATAATCTAAAACATTTTCAAAATGCTCCTTACAATCATCACACAAAAAATCAACAATTTCTGGAGCTGATTTTGCAATCTCAACATCTTTTTTACAATCTAAAAGTCTTAATGGATTTAATTTATACCTTCTTTTACAATCTTCGCACAAATTACTAACATAAGATTTATAAAATAATTTTATCTTATCTTTTATTTTATTTCTACAACTAGAGCAACCAATAGAGTTTACAAAAAAGGTTACATTTAATTTAATTTTTTTAAAAAGCTCTGAAAAGAAATTAATAATAAATACATCATAAAATGGATCTTCGCTGCCTAAAATTTCAATCCCAAATTGATGATGCTCTCTAAATCTTAATTTTTGAGGTTTTTCTTTTCTAAACATTTTTCCAAAGTAAAAAAATCTCTGTGGTTGTGGCAAAGTAAAAAGCCCATTTTCTATGTATGCTCTTACAACTGGAGCTGTTCCTTCTGGTCTTAAAACATATTTTTTCCCTTGAAGATAAAACATTTCTTTATTAACAATATCTGTCTCTTTTCCAACTGTTCTTATAAAAAGGTCTGCTTCTTCTATAATTGGAGTTTCTATATAGTTAAAACCAAAATTTTGAGCTAATTCTTTTGCAATATCAAAAAAAGCTAAAATTCTCTCGCTTTCTGGCGGCAAAATATCATGCATACCTTTTGCAGTTTGTATTTTTTTATTTTTTCTCTGCATAGATAAATTTAGGGGGGAAAACTTTAATAATTGCTCTACCAATAATATCTTTTCTCAAAACAGCCCCCCATTTTCTTGAATCAAAACTTGCGGGCCTGTTATCTCCTAAAACAAAATATTCATTTTCTTTTAATTCAAAAACCAAATTTTCATTCTTATCTAAATCTATTTTTTGGTAATTTTCGTCAAGATAAAAACCATTTGGATTTTCCTTATTATAAATTTTAATTTTACCATTTTTAATTTCAACCTTTTCTCCTGGAAGACCTATAATTCTTTTTATATAATATGTTGTTTTAAATGGTGGTGCTTTAAAAACTACAACTTCATATCTTTCTGGATCTCTAATAAAGTAAGAAAGTTTTTCTGCAATAATGTAATCACCATTATAAAAATTTGGATACATTGATTCTCCTCTTATGATAAATGGTTCAAAAATAAAATAACGTATTGGTAGAACTACCAAAACAACAAAAATTAGTGTTTCTAAAAATTCTAAAAATAATGTTTTCTTTTTCATTTTATAATAATTATAATTATAAACTAATATGATTAAGCTAATATTTGGCCTTGGAAATCCTGGAGAAAAATTTTATAAAACATATCATAATATTGGAAGAAGACTTTTAGAAGAAACTAATAAAAATTGGGAAAATTTAATTTATTCTTCTTATAGCTTTTATAATGAAATTTTACTTGGGAAAAGTTTAGTTTTTATGAATGAATCAGGAAAGTCTGTAAAAGAATTATTAAAAAAATTTAATTTAAAACCTAATGAAGTTTGCATTATTCATGATGATAATGATATTTTATTTGGATTTTGCAAAATAAGTTTTAATAAAAGTTCAGCAGGACACAGGGGAGTAGAAAGTGTTTTTAAAGAACTAAATACACAGAAAATTTGGAGAATTAGATTAGGAATTCAATTTAAAAAAAGAAAAAAAGCAGAAGAATTTATCTTAAAAAATTTAACAAAAGCACACGAAGAAATTTTTAACAAAAAAATTAAAAAAAATTTCAAAAATTTGTTAAATCTTTTAAAAGAAAAAGAAATAGAAAAGTTAAGTTTACCTAAAGATTTTTTTATAAATTAGTTAAAGTCTCTTTTAAAATTTTTCTTGTAATTTCAGGATCAATTTTGCCAGAAGTTTTTCTCATACATTGTCCTATTAAAAATTCAAAAGCGTTTTCTTTGCCATTTTTAAAATCTAAAACAGCATTTTCGTTTTCTTTTAAAACTTCTTTTATTATACTTCTAATAGTATCTACATCATCTATTTTTTTCTCTTTTAAGATATTTTTCAAAATTTCTCCTTCAAAAATTTTTAAAAGCGCATCTTTAAAAATTCTTGAAGATATTTTATTTTCTTTTAAAAGATTTACTAACTTTGCAAAATCTTCTGGCTTTATTTTATTTTCTTTATATTTTTCAACCAAACCAAAAATATCAGTTGTTAAATAATTAAAAACTATTTTAATATTTTCTTTATTTTTTTCTAAAATTTTAAAAACATCTTCAAAAAAAACTAAGGCCCATCTTTGCCAAATTAAAATATCTACCTCTTTTAAATTTAATCCATAATTTTCCATAATTTCTTTTCTAATTTCAAATGGAACTTTTTCTTTCTCTATTTTAATATTACTTAAATCAAAAGGAACCAAATCTGGCTCTGGAAAATATCTATAATCATGTGCTTCTTCTTTACTCCTTTGAATGAAAGTTTCTCTTTTATTTTCATCCCAACCGCGAGTCTCTTGCGCAACAAAAGAACCTGATAAAATTAACTTTTTTTGTCTTTCTATTTCATAATCTATTGCTTCCTTTAGCGCTCTTAAAGAATTTAAATTTTTAACCTCAACCCTAGTTCCGAGTTTCTCACCGTATCCAACTGAAATATTAGCTTCAAATCTAATTTGCCCTTTTTCTGGATTAGCCAAAGATATATCTAAATATCTTAAAATTAAAATAAGTTCTTTAGCAAATTCGTAAGCCTCAAGAGAGCTAGATATAGTTGGTTCAGTTACTATTTCAATTAAAGGAGCGCCTGCGCGATTAAAATCAACTAAAGAAAAATTTTCAAAATGAATCATTTTACCAGCATCTTCTTCTAAATGAATTCTTCTTAATTTTACAAAAAATTCTTTATCTTCTAAAAAAAATTTAACTACACCACCCTCAACAAGAGGTAGTTCATATTGAGAAATTTGATAATTTTTAGGAAGATCTGGATAAAAATAATTTTTTCTAACAAAATAACTCTTAAAATTAATTTTTCCATCTAAAGCTATTCCTAACTTTATTGTTTTAATAACTGCTTCTTTATTTATAACTGGCAAGGCACCTGGTTGAGCTGTACAAACAGGACAAATATAAATATTTGGAGTATCAGCTTCTTTATTGGGGCAAGAGCAAAACATTTTGCTTTTTGTTTTAACTTCAGTATGAATTTCAAGACCAATTTTTGGTTTTAATTCTTCCATATTTTAAATTTTCAAAATTTTTCTTATTTTAAAATTAATATTTTCGGGCGAATCATTCCCATCTATAATTTTCCAACCAAAATCTTTAGAAAGCTTAAGATAAGCATCTTTTAGTTTTTTGAAATATTCAAGAGGTTTTCTTTCAAAAAGACTTTCTCTTTTAATTCTTTTATAAGCAACTTCAGGATCAATATCTATTACAAAAACTTTATCTATTTTTATATTTTGAGTAACTAATTTGTTAATTTTTAAAAGCATTTCTTTATTTATATATTTTTTAACATTGCCAACATACCATTGGTATACAAAAGTAGAAGGAAAAGACCTATCAATAATTATCCAATATTTATCTTTTAATTTTTTAATTTTAGAATATACCAAAAATCTTGATGCATTAAAAATAAAAAAATGAAAAAGAGGTGGTAAATTTTTATTTAGAATATCCTTAAATTCTTTAGTTGGCTCTTTTAGCTTTAAATATTTTATTTTATTTTTCTTTAAATAATTACAAAGAAGTTTCACTTGAGTTGTTTTTCCGCATCCATCTATTCCTTCAAAGATTATAATCATATTATTTTTAATCAACTATTTCAATTCCCATTGATTTTGCAGTTCCAATTACCATTTTAACAGCTTGATCAATATCTTCAGTGTTAAAATCTTTCATTTTTAATTTAGCGATTTCAACAACATCTTTCATACTAATCTGTGCAACTTTTTTTGGAGCCTCGCCAGATCCTTTTTCTATTTTAGCTGCTTTTTTAAGTAAATAACTCGTAGGTGGCTGTTTTATTTCAAAAGAAAAAGTTTTATCTTCATAAACAGTAACTATTACTCTAAAAAGTTCTCCTTGGTTTTTAGAAGTTGCAGCATTAAATTGTTTACAAAATTCTTGAATATTAACACCGTGAGGAGCAAGATTTGATCCAATAGGAGGAGCTGGATTTGC